>NZ_CALIJF010000048.1 GCF_938018035.1 uncultured Campylobacter sp.
CCTTGATATCGCGTGATTTTAGCTTCTCTTGCAAAAAGGCGAATTCATACTCGATTTGCCCGCTAGTGACGGCTATTTTGGCTAAATTTCGCTCGTCAAATTCGCCCACTTTTGCTGCGTCAAATTTATAGCCGCGAGCGCAGGTCTGTGCATAAACCTCCGCCAGATACGCGTTTATCGCCTCTAGCGCGTTTTCGTGCGCATAAAAGCGGTCAAGCTGCGGATGATTTTTATGGCCCTTGGTAAGTCCCGCTAGCACGTTTTTAGCTAGCAGCGCCTCTCGCCAAAGTGCGACTAGTCCCTTTGCATCGAGATATTTAAAGCTTATCGTCCAAAGCCTCATTTTTGCCTTTCGTTAAATTTCGTCGTCAAATTCGGCGCGCTTTGCGCCGCAGCCTGAGCGGTGATATATTCGCGTCTTAAATTTGACCGCGCCCTAGATTAGAGGCTAAATTTTATCTCGCCGCACCTTTGAGCTTGCCTGCTCATTGCAGCTTGCCTCTGCATAGCACGGGGATCTTTTCTACGACCTCGCCGCCGCTAACGAGGTAGGCGAACTCGTGCAAATTTACTACGGGGCAGATGTGGTTTGGATAAATTTCGAGCCGATCGCCCACGCGCACGGCGTCTCGCAGCGCTCTGTCGTAGATGATCGCATGCTCGTCGTAAACGCCATTTATCCACACCTCCGTGCCCTTTATGCGCCCGAGCCCGGGCGTGGCGGTGAAGCCCTCGGTGCGCCTTTGCTGCGTGAGCCCCTTGGCGCCGACGTCGGTGATGATGCGATCCGCCGTAGGCCTGCTGATGACGGTCGTAAGGATACTCGCCGCGTTCATCGAATAATCGCCGTAAGCCTGCGCCTGCGAGGCGTCCATAAAGATATATGTGCCCGGGCGGATCTCGGTGACGCCCTTTAAAATTTCAAAATCGTTGATTAGCGAGGGCGTCGAGCCGATACTAACGACGCGTGCGGGCATAGCCAGCTCGCGTGCGATATCCGCAAACTCCAGCGTGCGGCGCTGCGCGGCTAGGTGGATGCGCTCGCATTCGCTCTTATCGGCGGCTTTGTAGGAGTGGCCGTCGTGGGAGAACACGCCGCGGAATTCGATATTTTTACAGCCTTTTAGAAATTTTATAAACGCCGCGAAATCCTGCTTTTCTATGAAGCCAGAGCGGTTTTCGCCCACTTCGATCTCGGCAAGCACGCAGGCCTTCGCGCCGCTGCGCTCAAAGGCGCGCTCTATCAGGCTCACCTGCTCTATGCTATCGATGCCTAAGCTTAAGTTTATCCCCGCGCGCAAAAGCGCAATGATGCGCTGAAATTTTAGCTCACCCACGATCTCGTTTGCGATAAATATATCTTTCAGCCCATTTGCCGCCATGATCTCGGCTTCGCCCGTTTTGGCGACCGTGATGCCCGCAGCACCGAGGCTTTCTTGCAGCTTCGCGAAATAGGGTATTTTGTGCGTTTTGGTGTGCGGGCGCAGGCTCACGCCTGCGGCGTCTGCGTAGCTTTGTATCTTTTGCAGGTTGCGAAGCACGATTTCGCGGTCAATCAGCAGCGCCGGCGTGTCGATCTCCGATACCCTCATAAGCTTCCTCCTCTTTTAAATTTACGAAATTTTAATTCAGCCGAGCTTGGTAGCTGCGCTAGTTTTGTAGCGCCTAAATTTTAAAATTTAGCGCGACTTGCAAAGGGCGAAATTTACGTGCCGCCTGCGAAAGCGGAATTTGCGCGTCGTAAATTTAGCTTCGTCTGCGAAATGCAGTTTGCGCGCCGTGTAAATCGGTGCCCTTCGCGAAGCGTCTGAATTTGGCGAGTAGATTTGCGTTTCCGTGTCGCGCAAAGCAGCGTAGGCAAAAGCAATACCGCGCGGCGCATGAAAAAGTCAAAATAAAATTCTAAAGTGCGCCGAGTAAAAATCAATATGCGCACCGTACCACTAGGTCGCGGAATTTTTAGCTCCGCTTCACGCCGTTTTATTCCTCGCGCGCTATGTTTTTCTTGCGGCGCATATTCGCGTTAAATTTTTCGGTGAGCGACCCGGCGCACTATCTGTTTCCGCGCCGCCGCTCGTATTTTTTTGATAAATCTCGTTTGCACCGCTGCCAGTGTTTTTTACTAAAGCTCGTTCGCGCCGCACATTTTCAAATCGCCGCCTATTTTCACACCGCCGCTCGTTTAGCAGCGATACTTCATTTCTGGTGCGCCTCTCTTTGTGATTTTCTATTTTTTGTCCTGAAGCACCTTATCGCGCCATTTCGAGTTTGCTTTATTATCGGTCGCTACGTCTTTGGATATCTCGGCTGCCGCTTCGAAATTTTTACTCACGCCCTCTTTGGAATTCTCGTATTTTAGGGCATTTTCGCTTTTGATACCGATGCTTTGTGCTTCGCTTGCGGCGTCGATATTAGCGCCTAAAAAGATAAATTCCCAGTCGTATTTTTCCTGCTTGTCGCTAATCATCTTTTTGATCTGCGCTTTGGAGTATTCGCGGCTTGAGTTTTCCTGCCCGTCGGTGATGATGACGAAAAGCACGCGATTGTTTTTGGCATAGATGTCTGGTACCCGCTCGATACGCGCTATCGTGCTGCCAATCGCGTCTAATAGCGCAGTGTTGCCGCCGGCGTAGTACTCTTTGGACGTTAGGTTTTCGACCTTCTTAAGCGGCGTGCGATCATGGATGACATTAAATTTCGTATCGAAAAGCACGGTTGTGACGCTGGCGTCGATGCCCTCTTTGCGCTCCTTTTCTATCATCGAGTTAAATCCGCCGATCGTATCGCTCTCAAGCCCGCTCATCGAGCCTGATTTATCTAAGATCAGCACCAATTCCAGGTGATTTACGCCGTCTTTATGATCGGGCGGCGTGGCGAGCTCTGCACTTTTGGCAAACAATATGCCCGCAAGCGCGGCAACAAGAAGGATGATTTTTTTCATAGGGGCTCCTTTGTTAAAATTTCATTATTTTACTATTGTATCGCTTAATCAATGAAATTTTATCGCTAAAGCTTCGCCGCACGCCTCTGCTGGGTAAATTTTAATACGAAATTTTGTTGCGGAATTTTAACGTATCCTTGCAAGAGACGCCGCAAAGTTCGGCGTGACATAGAATTCTACGTGGCGCGGAATTTCGCTGTGGAATTTTAAAGGAGTAGAATTTTATGCAGCGTGGGATTTTACGACGCAAAATTCCACGTGGCATGGAATTTATGGAATTTGCGCCGCCGTAAAATCAAACGTCTGCGGATCTGCTCCGTTTTGCGCTGAGGTAGCTTCCGATCTCGCTTATCAAAACGCCTGCGAGGATGAGCGCCGCGCCTAAAATTTGCATCGCGCTTAGCCTTTCGCCGCCCACGAATACGCCCATAATACCCGCCGTTACGGGCTCGAGCGTGAAAAACAGAGCGGTTTTTACGGGCGTCGTGTATTTTTGCATCAAGGCCTGCGCAAAAAAGCCGAAAACCGTTCCCAGCAGGCAGATCACCGCCATCGCGACGAAAAAGCTTCTATCCATCACCGGCACGATGCTGACTCTTTCAAAAAAGATCGCCGCGAAGCAGCAAAGCGCGCTTAGGCAGAGGATCTGTACGTAGGCGATACCCGCTACGTCGCAGCTTTGCACGAAGCGGTTGGTTAGCACGATGTGAAACGAATACGCGCAGGCGCAGACTAGCGCCAGCGCTTCGCCCTTGCCGAGGCCTAGCTGCGTGTCGCCGATGAGATAGAGGCCAATGACCGCAAGCGCGATGCCTGCGTAGGCGTAGGAGTAAATTTTATGCCTAAACAGCGCCGCGGCGATGAAGGGTACGAGCGCGACGTTTAGGCCGATGATGAAGGCTACGGAGGAGCTTTGCGCGAATTTAAAAGCGAAGGTCTGTGACGTAAAGCCCGCGAATAAAAACAGGCTAAGCACCGCGCCGTGCTTGATCTCGCGCGAAGTTATGGCTTTGAGCTTCGGGAAAAATATCGCGCCTGCGATGATGCTTGCGGCGAAAAAGCGCCAAAATAGCAGCACGAAGACGTTGTTGCTCGCAAGCGCCTGCGAGGTGGGCAGATACCCGAGCCCAAAAGCGATCGCCACGAAGAGCATTCCGATGTCGGCTCTGAATTCCAAACTTTTATTCATCTGCATCCTTTTTTGTAAATTAAAAATTGTAATTTTACGAATTTTATGTAAAAAATAAGCTAAATTTAGGCGGAGCGATTTAGAATTTCGGATTTTAAAATCGCGAGTTAAATTTTAAGTACCCGGCTCGTCTTTTGGGCTTGCTTTGGGTTCGTCTTTTTGGGCTAGCGTTGGACTTGTTCGCGCGATCATTGCGCCGTTTCGCCACGGCTTGTCATAAATGTAGCTACTGCTCGCGATCATTGTGCCACTTTGCCGCATTGTCATAAATTTTTACAGCTATTGCTCGCGCGTGGCTAAATTTAAAATTTAATCGCCCGCGCCCTCTTTGTCGTTTTTTAGAATTTCTATGTTTGCGCGCTCATTCGCGCCTTTTAAGCTTATAGTTTTTTTGAGCGCGGATTTGGGGGGTCGCCTCTTTTGATTTCATCATCTTATAGCGCCTCTTTCTTATCTCTGCTTCGATAAATTTTATATCTTGCTGTGCGTATGGGAATGAGAGCGTAAAATTT
Source organism: uncultured Campylobacter sp. (assembly GCF_938018035.1). GTDB lineage: Bacteria > Campylobacterota > Campylobacteria > Campylobacterales > Campylobacteraceae > Campylobacter_B. The sequence continues at coordinate 4,643 of NZ_CALIJF010000048.1, forward strand.
TTGCCGCTTTGCCCGTCTTCTACTATCAAAATCGGCATCTCGCCCCTCATCCCCTTCTCCGTAAGGGCATTTTCTATATCGATCTTTGTGCTAAATTTAAACGACAAAAATCTCCACTCTTTCCTTACGGTGCGGCTGTCTATGATGACGCCCTTTTCAGATAACGGCAGTATGGCAATTAGCATCATTGCAAGACCCATCACGATCACGAGTGCGGTCTCGTCGTCGCCTCTTTGCATATGCCCGCCTACGCATAAAGGGTCGTTTGCATCAAAGCATGCAACTTTACCTCCGCCTCTTGTTGTTTTTATCCAAGGCTCATCAAACGCCACCAACGAACCCCAGGATAAAAATAGCACGATAAGTATAGTTTTTGCTATGGGGCTAGGAGGTATGAGCCAGGCGCCCTTTTGCACGGTTTTATAAGAGACCTTGCTTTTAAAAACCATGCTTTTTAAAATGGCAAGTCCAAACAGTAAAAGATTTATGCCGAATATCAAATATAAAAATATCATGCCGCCGCCTTGAATTTAGATATTTTTAGCGTTAAATTAAGCTCAAGCGTTTCGCTCGGCTGCTTTAGCTTTTGAAATTTCAGCGAGCTTTTCTAATATAAAATTTTGCAAAAAATCTATATCCTTTTGTGCATACAAATATCCCGCCCCGAATTTAACGCCGCTAATTTTGCCTCGTATGCTGATTATTTTTACGCCTCTTATAAACCATGTGGCGTAGTTCATCTCATCAAAGTATATCTTTTCCGTATGCCTAAACGGCAGAACCTCCCATTCTTTGCAGATGCCGCTTTTATCTATTCTAATTCCTTTTTGAATTAGCACGACAAAAGAAAAAATTATGGCGCAGACCGATCCGATTTTGCTAAGTATTAGCCTAGGCTCGCTTATTTGCAGATATCCGTCCACGCATCTGGGATCGCCTTCTTCAAAGCATCTTAAATTTATGCCTGCCGCTTTGTACTCTTGCGAGCAAATTTTATCGTAGGTATAAAAGCAGGGTACCGGATTACCGTTGTGGTTTGCTACATTCGAGCTGGATAGGGTGATTACGCCGAAGCTTAAGCACATTATAAACATAGGTATTTTTAAAAGCGGATCGGTTGGGATAAATAATGTCCCGCGATACACGGTTTTATACGATCTGTTTGTCTGAAGCAATGAAACAAGAAGGCAAAAGCCTATCGTAACATAAAGGATTATCGAAGCAAACTCGGTTATACTTTGCGACATAATAATGACCTTGTTTTTTGGATTACGCAAGCTCGCGTCTTTGGCAATTTTAGCGCAAAATTTCTAAATTTACGAGATTCTAAGCGCGTTTTTTTTATAAATCGCGCTTAGAATTTTACCTCACCGGCGTGATCTTGCCGCGCGAAAGGCGGATTAAATTTTTGGCTTCGATATTCTGAAATATGCAGTTTATGACATTGCGTGAGGTGCCTAGGCGCTCTTGTGATGCCATAACGCGCCTTAAAATTTCGCAGTCTAAATCTTAATGATAATTATCTAAATATTTAAAATCGCACAATATAATTGCGAACCTCAATCAAATAAAGATTAAATTTATCTCGCAAGGATCTACAATGAGCTCGCTTTTGAAGCGCAATAAAATTTTGTTTAACGTCCATCTTATTTTGTCGATCGTTTTTTCTATCCCGCTGCTTGTCATAGGCGTTACGGGCGCGATTTTGTCGTATCAGCACGAGCTTGAGGAGCTGATAAACGCGGGCTCTAAAAAGGTCGAAAAGACGGGCGAAATGCAAAGCGTGGAGAAAATCCTGCAAAGCTTTAGCGAGCAAACGGGCGCTAAGCAGCCCGTAAGGCTCGTCGTGCCCAAAAGCGATGACGAAGCCTTCGTCATTTACGCAAACAGAAATGATGCGTATCTGGTCAATCCATACACCGCGCAGATCATCGGCAAGGATCGCGGCACGGGCTTTGTGCTAACGGTGATGGCGCTGCATCGAAATTTAGGCCTAGCGCTAAGCGGCAATAAAACTGCAGGCGAGATCGGCAAGCAGATCGTGGGTGCGAGCGCCGTGGCGATGATACTGCTCGTAATAAGCGGCGTCTGGCTACATTTCCCAAGGCTTAGGCGCAAATTTATCGAAGCTATAAGACCAAATTTTAAACTCAAAAAATACGCTCTTTTTTATAACCTACATACGAGCCTAGGCTCGCTAAGTGCGGTAGTTTACCTTCTCATCTGTTTGACCGGGCTTAATTGGTCGTACGGCTGGTATAACGATGCGGTGATGAAGCTTTTCGTTAGCTCTCAAAATTTACCGCAAGCTAGCGCGCCTAAAGCCGCCGCTTCTAAAGATCACGCCGTCGCACCTGCTAAGGAGGAGGGCAAAAAGCCCGCTACGTATAAATTTAGCGACGCGCAGAGGGCTTATGAGATATTCAGATCAAGCGGAATAGAGTATAAAGAATTTACCCTAATGCTCGCAGCCGGAGATAAGATCGGCGTCAGGTATTATGAGCCCGACGCGCCCGCTACCGCCCGTCCAAAAGGCGCGAGCGTGAAGCTAAAGGAGGGCAAAGTCGTACAGCAGAAGCAGACGGAGGGTATCACCGTGGGCGAGTTTAAAGACGCGAACTATCAGCTACATACGGGCTATTTTTTCGGGCTAGCGGGTAAAATTTTATGGTCGATTGTCTCGCTTTGCATGGTGCTTTTTATCTTTAGCGGCTTTTATATGACGGTAAAAAGGGCGTTTAAGCTGGGAAAGCTCAGCTAAATTTTACCTTTGCGGATAAGAGGCGCGACGAGCGGAGCAAGAGAGCCCAATACCTACGAAGCATTGAGATGAAATTTGCCGAAGCGGATCAAGAAAAGCCCTGATTTAACGATATTTGAGGCATACTAAAATTATCGTAGATTAAGTATATGTGAGGTATATTGCGGAAAATTTTAGGAGCGAAATTTGAAAACGAGATATTATCTGTGCTTGGTCTGCATCATAATAATATGCGC
>NZ_CALIJF010000049.1 GCF_938018035.1 uncultured Campylobacter sp.
CCGCCATAAAGCCCCTTTTAAAATTTTGTATCAACGCAAACGCACCTTACGCTAGCCTCGCTCTTTCTTGCAAAAAGCACAAGTTAAAATCAATGAGCTTCGCATCGTAAAATTTTGGCTCTGGGCCTAGTTTTAGCGCAGCGTAAATTCGAGCTCGTTAGGCAAAATTAGCCGTAAATTTAATGCGGCTACATAGATTTTAGTCTGAGCTGAAATTTAACCTAGCAGAGCCGAATCTCGCTTCGTAACCTAGCCATTCTAACGAGATAATGTAAATTTTAATTTGCAATTTAAAATTTCTAGCGCAACTATACCGGCTTTAGCTCGCGTTTTGCAATTCTAATCTAGCGGCGTAAACAGTTCATAAAGCGCCGCGTAAAATTGCAAATTCCAGCATTTTTTATTCGGCTAGCGAGGTTTGTGCGCGCAAGAACTGATTTGCGAAAATTTTAAAATTTTATCGCTTGCCCTAGCCCGCCTTCAGGGCAATCGCGATAAAATTTACGCTCCGCACCTCAAGCAAGCGAGCAGTTGCGATGAAATTCCAAGCTAGTAGTCGAGATGAAATTTTACGTCGCATTTTAAAAAGATCCCGCGCATGCCTAACTGAGAAATCCGTAAATCTCGCGCAAAATTTCACATCGCCGTATTACTTAGCAGCTATCAAATATGCTTGCCAAGCAGACGTGGTGAAATTTCATACTACCTTTTAATACTCGCTCGAAGTAAAATTTCGCGCAGCTGTTTTAACGGTCCATACTCGAAATAAACGCTCTGCATATCGCGCAGGGCCTAGTCGGAATACGCGGCTTCGGCAACCTGTCCTCGAAGCGGGCACGATAAAATTTCGCGTCGCTGTTTTTCAACCCCGCGCAATAAAATTTCAGCAGCTTGCTGCTGAAATTTTGTACTACCGCTCGCTCGCAGGATCTGTCCGAGCGTCGATCTAGCGTTCGCGGCGCGACGCAATTGAAACGCTATCTTTTGTAAAATTTTCTTAAAATTCCGCTTCCGATCTCTTTGGCGCTGCCATCTTCGATCATAATCGCAGTTCGGTCCACATCGACGCTCTTATCGGTATTTACGATGAATTTTATCTCTATCTGGCGCGACGTGATACGTACGGGCTTGTCGATAAATAGCACATTCACTGGTCTTTGGGAGCTTGCGGCGACATCTTTTACTAAATTTAAAAAATTAGCATAACTCCAATTATTCGCGTTAAGCTTATAAACCTCCGCGATCTCCTTTTGCAGGGCATCGTAGTCGCATTTGACCTGAGAGCCGAATGAAAGACTCTTGCTCTTTTCTTCGTCAAATTTGCAAAACTTATTCGCGATTTGTAGAATTTCATCTTTATCAAACTGCGGCGAACTTTGCGTTTTTAACCTTTCATAACTATCAGACGCGTATTTTAAGCTATTTTGAAAACGCTTTTCTTTGCTTTCCGCCTCCGAAGCGTATGCCTTCTCATAGGCCGCATTAGCCTTGTCAAATTCCGCTTTTAGCACTTCGGGGCTTACCTCGCAAATCATCTTCACCGCCTGGATGCTATTTTTGACGCTGATATCCTGCCAAGATACCTTCTTGCACTCGCTAGAGCCGTCGATTGCGTTACCGATAGTCATGGATTTTTGTTGCGGCAGCGTGTATTCTTTGACGATCTTTACGTTATCCTCGCCGCAGCCGCACAGCACAAACGCCGCAATAGCCGCGCCGAAAAAGACTTTTACTTTCATTTTTGCTCCTTGAAAAAAATGTCGAATTTTAAAAGAATAAAAATAATAAACGGTAAATTAGCGTGAAGATAAGCTGCGGGGCGTTAAATCCAAAAACGTAAAATTTTAAAATTTCTAAAGCTTTTGGCTTGATCCGCGCGCGTTAAAGCCGCCGCCCGCTCCCGTAAATAAACGTGCGCGAAATTTTAAAATTCCGCGCCGATAGGGCCTTGAAATTTGAAATAGAATTTAGCATAGAATTTTATCGCAAAACGGCTGGGCCATGAAATTCCACCCAGCCATAAAGCCCGTGCCGGGTGGAGTTTTGCCCGGCAGCAAAGTCTTTTATGCGCGAAATTTACGCCTCTGCGCGGATGATCCTAACCGCTTCGACCATATTTTTTAAGCTCGGCTCCACCTCTTCCCATTTGCGAGTTTTTAGGCCGCAGTCCGGGTTGATCCACAGCTGCTCTTTCGGAAGCACCTCAAGCAGCGCGCGGATCTGGCTTACGAGCTCATGTACGCTAGGAATTCGCGGGCTGTGGATGTCGTAAACGCCGGGGCCGACCTCCTGCTTGTAGCCGACCGATCTAAAAATTTTAAGCAGCTCGTTGCCGCTGCGAGCGGTCTCGATGCTGATGACGTCGGCATCCATCGCCTCGATCGTCTTGATGATGTCGTTGAACTCCGAATAGCACATATGCGTATGAATCTGCGTCTGCGCTTTGGCTGCGCTAACGGCGAGCTTAAAGGCGCTGACGGCAAATTTTTCATACGCAGGGATATTTTTCGCGCGTAGCGGATAGCCCTCTTTAAACGCCGCCTCATCCACTTGAATGATCTTGATGCCCGCATCTTGCAGATCCGAAATTTCATCAAAAATCGCGAGCGCAAGCTGTTTTACGATCTGATCGCGAGGCTTATCGTCGCGCACGAAGCTCCAGTTCATCATCGTAACAGGTCCCGTTAGCATGCCTTTCATGATCTTTTTGGTGCGACTTTGAGCGTATTTGATCCACTCCACGGTCATCGGTTTTGGGCGGCTCACGTCGCCGAAAAGTAGCGGCGGTTTCACGCAGCGGCTGCCGTAGCTCTGCACCCAGCCGTTGGCACTAAATGCGTATCCGCTCATCTGCTCGCCGAAATACTCGACCATATCATTACGCTCGGGCTCGCCGTGAACCAGCACGTCCAGACCGATCTCATCTTGAAATTTAACGCAGTCGTCGATGTAAGCTTTGATGTCGCACTCGTAAGCTTCGCGGTTGATTAAGCCCTTTTTGTAGGCGTTGCGAACTTGGCGAAGCTCTGCAGTCTGAGGGAAGGAGCCGATCGTAGTGGTAGGTAAAATTCCATAGCCTAGCTCCTTTTTTTGCACCTTGATGCGATCCTCGTAGCGATCGGCGCGCTCGAATTTATTTAAATTTGCGGCACGGCTTTGCACTCGCTCATCGTGAATTAGAGGCGAGCTAGCGCGAGTTTTGGCGGATTTTTGATTCTGTTCGTAAGCCTTCATGCCGTGTTCGCACATCGGAATTTCAAAGAAAAGATGGGTCAAAATCGAAATTTCGCTTAGCTTTTCGACTGCGAAACTTAGCCAGGATCTAATCTCAGCGCTTAGCTTGTCCTCATATTTTAGCGTGAAAGGCACGTGCAAAAGCGAGCAGGAGGTGCCCACATAGATGCGCTCCTTAGGCACGTAAGCTTCGATGGCTTTGAGCTGAGCGAGCTTTTTGTCGATGTCGCTCTTCCAGATATTACGCCCATCGATCACGCCTGCGAAAAGCACGGTCTTAGCGTCTTTTAAAGCTTGAAGCTCTTTTTTGATATTCTCTTCGCTTGCGTAAACAAAATCAAGCCCGATCGCCCAAACATCGGTCTTTACTATCTCACGCACAGCCTCGGTCGCATGCTCAAAATAAGTCATAAAGATGATTTTTACGTTACTTGCAGCCTTGCTTAGGCGCTGATAAATCGGTGTGATCTTTGGCGCCAACTCCGCTGCGCGATCCGTTACGAAGATCGGCTCATCGATCTGAACTATAACCTCGCTATCAAGCTCGCTAAGAAGCATTAGCAGTTCCTCGTATTTCGCGGTAAGGGCATCTAAATGCGCGAGCGGATCGCTTTTGTCGCTTGATTTGCTAAGCGCAAGATAGGTGATAGGTCCGATTAAATTTATCTTTAGCGCGCAGGAATCCTTAAAATCGTTATTCTTCGCGGTCTTGTACTCGCTTAAAATTTTACTAGGATTTAGGCTAAATTCCGTATACGCCGAGATCTCGGGCACGATATAGTGGTAGTTTGTGTTAAACCACTTCGTCATCTCCATCGCGACTGCGTCCTTACTGCCGCGCGCCATCGCAAAATACTGCTCATGCGCCGAAAGAGCCGCAAAGCGCTGCGGGATCACGCCGAAAAGCACGCTGGTATCGAGCATCAGATCGTAGTATGAAAAGTCGTTTACGCTAATTAGGCCGCTCCAAGCATCCAGCTGATATTTGATGTGACGATCTTTTAGCTCTGCGGCGACCCGCTCTAGCGCGTCATAATCGCACTTGCCCGCCCAATAGCTCTCCAAAGCCTTCTTTAACTCGCGCTGCTCTCCGATACGCGGAAAGCCCGTAACGTAACTCTTCATCTCTATCCTTTAAGTAAAATTTTGGTATGAAAGTGTTGATTTTATCTAAAATTTCTTTTGCCGTCATTAAAATTTTAATCTAATCTCGAAAATGAACGAAATTTTATCCAAAAGCGCAGGGGTGGAATTTAGCCAATAAAATCTGAAATGGAATTTTTATCGACGAAATTCTATGAGTTAAAATTTGATGATGGAATTTGAAGACGTTAAATTCATCATAATTTAAACCTCATCGCAAGATTCTACTAAAACTTAATAAAGCCTTGCGACGAAGCTAGCCTTACCTGACACACCGCAAAGCCACTGAGCATCAAGGCTCTATGAAAGCAGTGCAACGCCTCGAATATGAAAATTCTTAGAATTTATAATTATATCCTGCGTAAACGCCGTATTTTTTACCGTCGTTATCTTCGATATAATCGCCGTCTTTGTACCACGCCTTGCTTGCTTTAAAGCCCATTTCAATCTCGCTATTGGAGCCAAACTCATACGCGGTACCTATCTTGCCGCCCAAAATGAAGCCACCCAGCGTATCGTCCGCTCTAACCCAGCCGCCATTGCTATAGTCTATTTTAACTTCAGTATCTAGCACCGAAAGCCCAGCGTAAGCGCCTAGGACGAGCTTAAATCTACCGAAAAGCTCCGGCGTAAAATCCGCACCGGCTACGAAATCGTGCGTGCTCCATTTAACCTTTCTTTTCGAATTGGCATTCGAGCTGGAATCCTCGCCCTTAAATCCGTAAAAATACCCGCCGTAGGCCCTAAACGTGCCGAAGTCATATCCTGCCTTAACACCGATTTGCGGCTGTCCGTCATCAAAACCTGCAGCTTGGTTTTTGAAATTATATCCGCCTTCGCCACCTATGAAAAGCCCCTCCGCCATCGCGCTTACTGCAGCTAAAGAGCTAAGAAGCGCTACTCTTGCAACTAAATTTCTCATCTTTACTCCTTTGGGTGAAATTTCATCTC
>NZ_CALIJF010000050.1 GCF_938018035.1 uncultured Campylobacter sp.
TCACGCCCGGTCACAACGACCGCCGCAGGTTGCGCGCCTATTTCAAAGAGCACCTTGATTTCGACATCGACGGCGGCTGATTTTGGTTTAAAATTTAAAGGCTTGGGCGCGGATAGAGTAGCGGAATTTTACGGCGTAAAATTTAAGACAAAATTTCACGCGGCAGAATTCCGCGATCTAAATCTTACCGAGCGAAATCACAAGGCGCAAAATTCTACGATATAAAATTTACGAAGCAGAATTTCAAAGCCGCAGATGCATGCCGCAATATTTGCAGCCCTATACGGCGAACTTTACCTCGCTTAGCCGCTCCAAATTATCAAACGAAAATAGCGCATCATTTTTAAAATTTGCTACGATCTTGCCCGCCGCTTCGCTAAATTTCGTGCCGTTTCCAAGTAAAAGCACCCCCGATAAAACGGCGTGATTTAGCTGTGAAATGCGCCTATGTAATCGCGCGCCAAAGATATGAGCTCGCTTGCGTCCATACCGGGTTTGATCGTACCATCTGGCGCCACGCACTCGCCTGCCGCGAACGCCACAAACACCGCTCCGCCGGCGTACGGGCAGCGGTAGTAACATACTGGTTCCTGCGATAATCCGCACGCGATCGCGCTTAGAGCGTGGCCGTTTATCTCCGCGCTTAGTGCGAGCTTAGGCGTGCTAAGCTCCTCTAGCCCGTGCCGCAAGCCGAAGTCGCGCACATCTCGCGCAAGGGTGAGCAGCCGCTCATCAAGGCGGTTTATGTTTTCGTATCCCCACAGCCACGTGCGGCTGCTGCTCGCTTCGCTGCCAATATACCAGATGGCGCGCGGCGCATCATCGCCGGAGAGGGTCTTACCGCGCTCAAAATCCACAGACCGGCGCCTGCCCTTTGTGATCAGCTTCGAGCCCATCTCTTGCACCCTTGCGCCGCAGCCTAAACATGCCGAAAACAGATCGGTAAAGCTGCTCCTATCCACGCCTAAGCGGTTTAAAAATTTCATCGTTTCTCCCTTGATCTTGCACCGATAAATTTAGCACTTTTGCTGAATTTATCGGCGCGCCCTCTTTATACGCTACGCACGCCGTTTTGCTATAAAACATTCGCGCTATGGAATTTAACGCGGCGCGCAGGAAAATTTAATCAAATTTTATAAAGTCGCAGCGGATAAAATTTCATAGCGGACGTCGCCTGGATAGAATTTTGCAGAAGGCTACCGGGCATGGCGAGTGCAACTGCAGGAGATGACGGGCGCGACCGCAATGATCGGCTGGCGGACATAAAATTTAAACCGCTCACGGAATGTTAAATTTGAAAGATGAAATTTTAGCCTAATGGCATGCGGCAAAATTCTACGACCGAGCAGTGAACGCTAGAGCCTAAAGCGGCGCAAAACCGGCGCGCAGCAGCGAATGTATCAGCTTGGGCACGAGCGATAGAGCTTAAAACGCCGTGCAGTCATAAAATTTAAATCGCTTCTTGAGATCGTTAAAATTTAAAGACGAAATTTCATACCGAACGACGAGCCGCTAAATTTAAATCGCCCGAGCGATCGTCAAAATTTAAAAGCAAATTTTACCGCCGCACGTTAAAAGATGAAATTTAGATCACCCGCGCGATAAATTTAGTCGATCTTTAGCACGCTCAAAAACGCCTCGCTCGGCAGATTTACCTTACCGATCGCCTTCATACGCTTCTTGCCCTCTTTTTGCTTTTCGAGCAGCTTGCGCTTGCGCGTGATGTCGCCGCCGTAGCACTTGGCAGTCACGTTTTTGCCCATGGCACGGACGTTTTCGCGCGCGATGATCTTGTTGCCGATGCTTGCTTGGATCGCGACTTCAAAAAGCTGCCGCGGCACGATCTCCTTCATCGCTTTTACGAGGTCTCGCCCTTTGGATTCGGCCTTTGAGGCGGGCACGATGATCGAGAGCGCATCGACCGCTTCGCCGGCGACGCGGATGTCGAGCTTTACGAGATCGCCGCGTCTGTAATCTATCGGCTCGTAATCAAAGCTCGCATAGCCCTTGGTGCATGATTTAAGCTTATCGTAAAAGTCCATTATGATCTCGTTTGTAGGCACGTCGTATTCGAGCAAGACGCGCTCCGGCGTGATGTAATCCATCTTGGTTTGGATGCCGCGGCGCAAATTTAAAAGGCTGATGAGATTGCCCAAAAACTCGCTCGGGGTGATGATGGTCGCCCTGACGTAGGGCTCCTCGATGCGCTCAATAAAATTTGGCGCGGGAAGCTCGCTGGGGCTGTGTATCCGCACGCACGAGCCGTCCGTGAGATACACGGCGTATGTGACGGTCGGCGCCGTGGCGATGAGATCGAGATCAAACTCGCGCTCGAGCCGCTCCTTCACGACCTCCATATGCAGTAGCCCCAAAAACCCGACGCGAAAGCCAAATCCTAGCGCGAGCGACGTCTCGGGCTCGTAGCTAAGCGAACTGTCGTTTAGGCTGAGCTTGTCCAAAGCGTCGCGCAGATCTTCAAATTTATCGGTCTGCACGGGATAGATGCCCGCAAACACGAAGGGCTTGGCCTTCTCAAATCCGCCCACCGGCGCGGCGGCACGTTTCTTAAAAAGAGTGATCGTATCGCCTACCTGCACGTCGGCGACGTTTTTTAGCCCCATCACGACGATGCCCACTTCGCCGCTGCTAAGCTCGCGGGTTTTAGCGGGCGAGAGTGGGTTGGGATACATCAGATCAAGCACCTCGTGGCGGTTCTCGCTACCCATAATATAGACCTCGTCGCCCTTTTTCAGCACGCCGTCGTATAACCTAACAAGAGCGAGCGCGCCTAGGTAGTTATCAAACCAGCTGTCGTAGATTAGCGCCTTAAGCGGCGCGTCGTCGTCCGTTTTAGGCGCGGGGATGCGAGTGATTATCGCCTCTAAGAGCTCCTTGATGCCCACGCCCGTTTTGGCGCTGACCTCGATCGCGCTGCTGCAATCAAGCCCGATGACGTGCTCGATCTCCTCTTTTACGCGCTGCGGATCGGCGGCGGGCAGATCGATTTTATTGAGCACGGGGATGATCTCGAGGTTGTGCTGCAGCGCGATATAGACGTTTGCGATGGTCTGCGCCTGCACGCCCTGGCTCGCGTCCACGACGAGGATCGCCCCCTCGCAGCTAGCCAGCGAGCGCGAGACCTCATAGCTAAAATCCACGTGGCCCGGAGTGTCGATCAAATTTAAAACGTATTTCTCGCCGCCAAGCTCATACTCGAGCCGTACGGACTGCGCCTTGATCGTGATGCCGCGCTCCTTTTCGATATCCATCGTATCCATGATCTGGCTGCTCATCTGGCGCGCCTCGACGGCGTTGCACTCGCTAATCAGGCGGTCTGCGAGCGTGGATTTGCCGTGGTCGATATGCGCGATGATGCTGAAATTTCTGATATTTTTTGTTTTCAAGTGGTTTTCCCTGATGAAATTTTAAGCCGCATTGTGCCGAAATTTCATTTAAAAACGGGTAAATGAGCAAGTTGAATTTATAAAGCGGTTTTATACGGCAGATCTAGCCAGATTGGAATTTTACGAAGCGAAATTTTGAAGGATAAGGGAAAATGCAGGCGACTTTGAGCAATAGAATTTTAAGTTTTATTGGCGGTGCGTTTTACCGCGATAGAATTTTAGGATGAGGGTTGGGAGCAGATTTTACTAATGGAATTCTGCGTCCTGGATGTGGCTGAGATCTTTTTATACCTCACTTAGCGTAGATTTTACTAATTGAATTTTGCGGCTGTATTGAAATGTAAAATCTAGCGCAATAAAAATTTACAATAAGCTTTGCATGATCACGCTGCACGAAACTTGCAATGCCGATGGTTGAGAATTTTAATAAACGGGAGGAGGATCGCCATATAAAATTTTACTTTGAATTCTACCGCTTGGGATTAGCGCGCAATTCTATGCCGTTACGGCGCACAAATCTCAATGAGTAAAATTTTACCGCCAAGTTTTATAGCAAAATTTCGCAATTTAAAATTCTAAAAAATTTTATCTCGTAAAATTTACAGACAAAAATTTGCAAAGCGAAATTTTAAAATATCCGTCGTTAAGAAAACCAAAATTCCACCCATAAAAAAAGGCTAGCCGGGAGGCTAGCCTTTGTGCTACGAGCTTACGCAGATACTACCAATCGGTCTTTTGGTTGTAGATATCGCGAATGTCGCCCGTACCTAGTTTATTCGTCGAAGTGTCGCTAGTACTATTATCCGATGTACTACCGCCAGCGAATGATCCCACGTCATCTTCCTTACCAGATTTGACTTGACCCTCGCCGCCCCAAACCGTAGGTTTAGCGGCTCTTGTGTTGAC
>NZ_CALIJF010000051.1 GCF_938018035.1 uncultured Campylobacter sp.
GGCGGGAGGAGCGGCGCAAGAGCTGCAACCGGATATTGATACGGCCTCGTCTGAAGCCACAGAGCAGCAGCCTGCCGAGTCCGAATCGCAGGCAGGGCAGGCGGAAAAGACTGCGCCAGATGAGGCTGCCGCGAAAAAGAACAATCAAAGGTACCCTGTTTGTCATTATACTCAACTTTACCTTCTTTTCTAATAAAACTTTCTGAGTTGCCTAGAAGAGGAGCAAAGAATGAGCCTAATCGCAAACATCAAAGAAAACGAAGGCTTTTGCGGTGAAATTTATGAAGACACAAGAGGTTACAAAACTATCGGCTATGGCTTTTTAGTTTCGGCGCTAAGCAAAGACGAGCTAGCACTAAACGGCGGAAAGATAGAGCCGATGGGCCGCGCGGCGGCGGATCAAATTTTAGAGCTGAAATTAAAAAAGTTAAAGCCTAGGGTATTTGAAGCCTTTGCCTGGCTTCAAGACAAACCGCAAAACGTGCAGGACGTAGTGATAGAGATGTGCTATCAGATGGACGTTAACAAGGTTAAAAAATTCGTTACGACGCTTCACTACATAAGAACTAGCGAATATGAAAAGGCTATCGCAAACGGGCTTCGTAGCCTTTGGGCGCAGCAGACTCCAAATCGTGCAAAGAAGGTGTTAAATGGGCTTCTTGCTAAACATTAAATTTATACTGGCGGCTTTCGCGGTAATAGCGGTATTGTGCGGAGCCGAAATTTTAAGCCTTAAAAGCGATAATTCGCAGCTAAGCACCGAAAATGCAGGGCTAAAGGTGCAGTTACAGCAATGCGAGCTAAATCTAAGCCTACAAAACGCCGCGATCAAATCCCTTGAGGTGAATGCAAGCCGCCGTAACGAGGATAAGATCAAAAACGTTTCAAAAATTTACGTCAAAGATAAAAGTTGCGAGGCACAACTCGATGCATATAAAAAACTTCTTGATAGCGCTTTTTAGCGTACTTTATTTATGCGGCTGCGGCGCAAAGGAGCCGCAGGTAAAACAAGTCTATGTGCCTG
>NZ_CALIJF010000052.1 GCF_938018035.1 uncultured Campylobacter sp.
AATAAAATTCCGCCGGATTTATCGTAGCCTACGCAGCATAAATTTAAAACCGTACCCCCGCTCTATTTGGGCGCAGAGGCGCCTTATTTATACAACGTCGCACTTGGATTTGGATAAATCCACTACTTTCACATAGCAATGCCTCGTTTACGCCGTGATAAAATTCTGCGAAATCACCGCTAAATTTTATCGCTAAATTACAAAGCCCAATCCTATTTTAAAGGCGACGGGCGTCCTTAAATTTCACGGCAAATTCCAAATAGATCGCGCCTGCAAAATCCGGCAATCCAAAATAAAATTCTAAAAATTTAACCAAATTTTGCTAAAATCGCCGCAAAATTCCAAGGAGAAAAGATGAAAAAATTAGCTCTTTTAATATCCTTTGCTGCGATGATGATTTTTACCGGCTGCGCGAGCACCACGCAAGGCGGCGCCGTAGGCATCGACCGCTCGCAATTCATCACCGTAAGCGAAGCTGAAATGGATCAAAGTGCCGCGCTTGCCTACAGGCAGATTACCGCCCAAGCAAACGCCAAACATGTCCTAAATACCGATAAAAAGCTAACTGATCGCGTTAGAGGCATCTCGAGGCGCCTAATCGCTCAAGTCGGCGCATTTCGCAAAGACGCACTGAAATGGAACTGGCAGGTAAACGTCATCAACGACCCTACGATCAATGCTTGGTGTATGCCTGGCGGTCGCATCGTCGTATATACGGGCATCATCGAAAAGCTTAAGCTTACCGATGCCGAGCTGGCTGCTATTTTGGGGCACGAGATGTCTCACGCATTGCGCGAACACAGCCGCGAGCGAGCCTCGACTGAACAGATGAAAGATGTCGGTATCGCCGTAGCAAGCTCCGCAGCAGGGCTTGGAGATCTGGGCTCAGCGGCTTTGAACATGGCGGCGCAGTACACATTCACGCTGCCGTTTTCTCGCACGCATGAGACGGAGGCCGATCTGATGGGCGTCGAGCTGATGGCACGCGCAGGATATGATCCGAGGGCGGCGATAAGCGTCTGGGAGAAGATGAATAAGCTAAACGAGAGCCATCCACTTAAATTTATGTCCACGCACCCTTCAAACGACGATCGCATCGCCGATCTAAAAGAGGTGATGCCGAAAGTCTTGCCGCTTTACGAGGCCGCCACAAGAAATAGATAGTCTTGCGATTTAAAATTTCCCAAGAGTTTGCGCGCTGAGGTTTTTTAAGTAGCAGGTTTTATCGTCGCATTTAAATTTCTTAATGGACTTGCGCGCGGCGCTAGGATTATCCGCCGCCGCGCTGGAGTTTTGCCGTGACAAAGACCTGCTGTGGCGCAAAATCCTAAATTACCGCAAAATTCCACCAATACGCGCGATAAATATAATCCGCGTCGAGACAAAATTTCATTTCAAAACGCAAGTGCTGGGCGAAATTCCGTCGCATAGAAAGCCGAAATGTCCGTCGCTACAGAATTCTGCGGCGCGAAATTTTACGATTTTAAGCGCGACGAAATTTGGAGTAAGATTTTGCTCCTTCGGGCGCAGATAGAATTTCGCTGCGGCCGTATACAAATGAAATTTTGCAGCCGCAGCCCAGTATGAAAATAAAATTTATTCGACCGGGTAGCAGAATTTAGCGCTATTTTGCGCGGCGACAAGTCTCGCGCGGGCAGATGAAATTTTACGCGATAAAAGGAGTAAAATTTCAACTCCGCAGAATTCTACGCACGGGCGCGAGGCATTTTCCACACCTTTTGGATTTTAAAGCGTTTTTAGATATAATCATAAATATTTATTTTTAAATTTCAAAGGATAAGAAATTTGGACACGGACAGTTCGGTTTTAATGTTAGTTTTAGCTTTTGTATTCATCTTTATGAATGCTTTTTTTGTTCTTTCGGAATTCTCAATCGTCAAAGTAAGAAAGTCTCGCCTCGAAGAGCTTATCAAGGATAAAATTCCAAACGCAAAGCTCGCTTTTAAAATTTCAAACTCCCTTGACACCTATCTTAGCGCCACTCAGCTAGGCATTACGATAAGCTCGCTCGCCCTCGGCTGGATCGGTGAGCCCGCGGTATCGAGACTGATCGAGCTGCCACTAAGATCCATCGGCATAGGCGGCGGAGCGGCAGCACATACGATCGCCTTCGTCATATCTTTTACGCTCGTTACGCTATTTCACGTCGTGCTCGGCGAGCTAGTGCCAAAATCCATCGCTATTGCCAAAACCGAGAAGATCGTGCTTTTTATCTCCAGACCGCTTCATATTTTTTGGATTATGTTTTTTCCGATCATAAAGGCGTTTGACTTCATCGCTGCCGTTTCGCTTAAAATCATCGGCGTAAAGCCCGCCAAAGAGAGCGAGCTTGCGCTTTCGGACGAAGAGATCAAAATCATCGCAAGCGAGAGCCTAAAAGGCGGCGTGCTCGATAGCCTAGAGACCGAGATCATCAAAAACGCCGTCGATTTTAGCGACACAGTCGCTAAAGAGATAATGACGCCACGGCGCGATCTCATATGCCTAAATAAGCAAAAAAGCTACGACGAAAACTACGCGACCGTCTTGCAGTCGAAATTTACGCGCTTTCCATATATCGACGGCAGCAAGGATAACGTCCTAGGCCTCATCCACATCCGCGACATCATCCAACAAAAGGGAGATAAAAGCTTCGATAAGATCGTGCGCAAGCTCATCATCGTGCCTGAAAACAGCCCGATCTCTAAAATTTTACCTATGATGAATAAGCAGCGCATTTTTGCCGCGCTCGTCATCGACGAATACGGCGGTACTGCGGGATTTTTGACGATGGAAGACATCATAGAAGAAATTTTTGGCGACATCAACGACGAGCACGACGCGAATGCGCAAAATTTCAAACGTATCGACGAGAACACCTTTGAGTTTAGAGGGCGTTTCGAGATCGAAGGCGTCGAGGAGGTTATGGGCATTGACTTCGACGAAGAGACCGAGCAGCTAACGATCGGCGGCTACGTCTTTAATCTCTTCGGCAGCCTACCTGAAATCGGCGATAAAATAAGCGATGAAAACTGCGATTACGAAGTGCTGCGAATGGATGGCACAAGAGTTTCGCTCGTAAAAGCGATCAAAAAAGCAGTCGCGCAACCGCAAGAAAACGAAGAAGCGGAGAAAAATAACTAAGTCAAAGTGTAGGCTAATAACATTCCGCCCTGCGATGCTGCGTGCCGGAAATTTCAAGCGCGCTGCCACTTGCGACGCTCCCAATTCCCATCTAGGGTGAAAATTTATTCACCGCTCCCGCATAGATGCCCTAATAGCGGGCGCAGGAATGCCCGCCGCCCTGTAGGGTTTATAAAAGTGCTATTTATAAGTCCTCTTCATATTACAAACAAAAGGCGAAATTTTACCGCGAAAATTCTGCCAGAGCGACGCTAGATAGAATTTCTTGATGAGCCTATTTTTAAATTTTGCGAGATCGTAGATTTTAAAAATTTCAAAATTTTGCGGAATTTTAAAATTCTAATTGATCTAAATTTCTCGCCTAACTTAAATAGTAAGCCCTCTGTAAGCCCGAGCTAAGCGAATTTTAAAGCCTAAGTCTAAGCGCAAAATTCCGCGAAGAAATTCTAAAATTATAAAGATAAAATTTTGCCGCGCAGTATCGCAGAATTAACTCTATCGATTTTAATCGTAAAATTCCGCCAATCTTGCTTTAAAACTTCGCAATTTTAAATTCTAAAAATTCCTAAGTAATCAAATCGGCATGCCTTAAAATTCCGCATAAATAAATCTTAAATTCCTTTTTGCTACCATAACGAAAATTTTTCGCACGGATGGCTTTATGACAAAACACAAATTCTCATCGCGTTGGGCCTTTATCATCGCTTGCGTGGGCTCTGCTGTAGGTATGGCAAATGTCTGGGGCTTCCCTTACAAACTCGGCACGAACGGCGGCGGCGCATTTTTACTA
>NZ_CALIJF010000053.1 GCF_938018035.1 uncultured Campylobacter sp.
AACATAAAACGCGTCCTGCGCCCGCAAAATTTCACCGCTTGCGTAATCGGTGACGTAAAGTTCCGCACCGCCGAAATTCGCATCAGTGGAATTTGCCTCGCCTAAATTGCCGCTAGCTTGATTTTTGCTCTCAGAATTCGCTCCAGCGGAAGCTCCGCTAAAATTTGCGCTCGAGCTCCCACTTTCAAAAAAATATGCAAACATTGCCTTGGGCGAAGCAAACGCTAGCGCGCTGCCGTCTTTGAGTCTTGCATAGGCGCGAAATTCAGGGTGCGCGCTAGTATCGATGCCATATTTGGCGCAGGTAAGATTTACGTCTTTGAGCCACGCAGGCTCGCGCACGCTTTTAGAATTCTGCGCCGAGTCGGAGCCCGTACTATCAGGCGTGCCTAAATTTTGTGCCGAGCCGGAGCTTTGTAGCGCGGAATTTTGTATCTCCGCCGCACTGTAAAGCGCTATAAATGCCGCTAAAATGAGTGGAAATTTCACGCCAAATCCTTTGATCTAAAGATAAAATAACCCAAAATCAGGCTTGCCGCGCCCAGCGCAATCGGATAGAGCAGCGAAAAGGCGATGAAAAGCCCGCGCCCGAAGTGATCTAGGATAAAATATGCCGTCGTACCGATGACCGCAAGATCGGGATCAAATAGGCTAATAGCGGCGATGCGGAAGTCCTCCATCGGGTTTGCTAGGGCGATCGCAAAGATCAAATTTTCGTTCACTCCCGTTTTTGCGAGCAGTCCGATCAGCACGAGATCCAAAAATGCAAGGCAGAAAAGCCAGACGAAAAACACGAGCCCAAGCCCCATCTCTTGGCTTTTTGAGACGGCGCAGATCAAAAATGCGATCCCTAAAAACGCCGCGCACAAGCTAAAAAGCAGCCCCGTATAAAGCAGGCAGATCGCCCACGGAATGCCCGTGCCTTTGATCGCGCCCCAAACGATCGCAAGCAGCAGCGACAAAAATATCGGCACGAACACTCCAAATAGCCTTCCCAGCGCCTTGCCGTAATAATACTGCGCCTGCGAGATCGGGAAGCTTAGCAGGTATTCTAAGATATTTAGGTCGCGATCGGCTAGGATCGCCTTGCTGGTGGTGACGAGCACGAAGACGGGCAGGATGATGATGCAGATCTGAATAAACAGCAGTAGCAGTCGCGAAAGCCCGCTAAAGCCGAGCACACGCGAGTCGGTCACCCCCGTGATGAAAAACGCCGCCACGAGCCCGCTAAAGATCAGCAGATAGAGCAAAAACCAGCGCGAGCGGAAGGACTCTTTGATATCCAAAGCGGCGATGGTGAGTAAATTTTTCATTCTTTTTCCTTTTTTGCGCCTCGGTGCGCTTTTAAATTTAGATTTCTCGCGCGGCTTAAATGCGCCGCCCGTCTTTAAATTTTAGCCTCATTTTGCAACGCGGATTTCGCGGCCTTAAATTTTGCCCGTCTAGCGTTTAGATGGGCGGCAAAATTTTATCCGCCGCTTGCGACTGCGCCTCGCGCATAAATTTTAAATTTACGGCTCGCTTGCGGCGCCTGCAAACAGCGCGTCGTTTGCTATCCACTATCCCTCATCTGCCGCAGTTTTAAAATTTAGCCGTTTAATGGAACTGCTTAAATTTCAGCTTCGTAAAATTTCAAAGCCGGGCGTATCTCGCGGCATAAAATTTTAAAATTCTAAAAATCCCGAAGCGGCGAATTCCGCGCCGGATAAATTTTAAATTTACGGCGAAATTTTAAACCGGAGCGTCCGCGTAAATTTTAATTCGGCAGAACGAAATCTCGCGCCATGCGTTAAATTTAGCCGCATCGCGAGATGAAATTTTGCGGTCGTTTTTTAAGCCTAGCTTTGCCTCGTGCCCGCCCGCGACCGCGAACCGCGCATAAATTTTAAATTTACGGCTCCGGTTCGCAGTGTGCTTAAACATCGCGTCGTTCAGCGTCGACTATTATCCGTCATTCACGACGCTGCAAAGTAAAATTTTATCTCATCTATGGCAGCGTGGGCGATGCGCTGAAATTTTACGTTTTAAATTTAGCGCAAAATCCTAGCCTTTTAAAATCCGTCTTAAGCAAACGGCCTTAATGCGCGTGCCCCGAATGCATATCGTGCGCCGTGCCGTTACTCTCGTGCATATCTCTCATATCGTGCGGCGCACCTTGAGAGTGAGCCGTGCTGCCCGCATCGCCGCCGCCCATATCATGCTTAGGCTCATTCATGCCGTGCTCTGCGGAGTGAGGGTCTTTCATGCCGCCCATATCGCCATGATCGTGCATACTTCCCATATTGCCGTGCGCATCGCGACCCATATCGCCCATTCCCATGCCGTGCGAGCCGCCGCCTGCTTTAAGCGCCGCGACTACTTGATCGAAGCTGAAGTCTTGCTTGCCCTCTTGCTTGTTTTTAAACGCACCCCAGCCGAACGACATAGGGGTTTTAAAGCCCTTGTAAAAATGCGCCGTGCGTGCGTCGATAAACTCGCCGTTGCCGCTAGCGTCATTGATGTAAATTTTGGCGTCCTTCAGCCAATTTAACTTGTCGTTGGTAACCATAAAATCCACCAAGCAGCCGATGTCGTCGAAGTAGTGGTTTTTGCCGTCCACGCGCACATCGACGCTGAAGCGGTTGTCGCTGATCGCCATCTGGCAGTGCTCGCATACGTCTCTGTCGTAATGGACGTTGCCGTAGTCCTTCTCGTCGCCGCAGCCTAAAAACGTAAGCGCCGCAAGCGCACAAAGCATAATTTTAAACATTTTTGTCATCTACGATCCTCCCTAGATCCATTGAAATCATTCTTTTTACCAGCCCTCCCACTTCCTCGAGCCTGTGCGAGATAAAGATCAAGCTCTTATCTTTTGCGTGGTTGTGCAAAAGCGTCTTAAAACGCTCGCGCGCGCTCGGATCGAGATTGGCGGTCGGTTCGTCGAAAATCATCGCCTTGCTAGATCTGCCGAATGCTAGCGCGATTAAGAATTTCTGCTTCATACCGCCGGATAGCTTATGAAATGGCTTGTTTAAATTTGAACTTAGATCAAGCTCCATTTCGTCGCAAAATTTTACGATATCTGCTCTGCTCGCATCCGCCGTGCACTCGGCGAAATAGATGAGCTCATTTAGACTCAGCTTAAGTGGCGGCGGGGTTTGCGGCACGAAGCTGATACCGCGTAGCGCGCGGCTGCGCTGCTTAAACGAATCAAATCCGTCGATAGCGACGCTGCCGCTTGTCGGTATGTATTCGCCTAAAATCGTCCGCATCAGCGAGCTTTTGCCTGCGCCGTTTTGCCCGACGAAAAGCACTTGCTCGCCGTCCGCGATATTTAGATCGATATCTTTTAAAACGAATTGATCTGCGAATTTCTTGCTTACGTTTTTAATCTCTATCATAGGCTTCCTTAGATCATATCTTTTAGCTTATTGCCGATGCTCAGTGCGTCTTGGTGACACACGTCGATACAGCGTCCGCATAGCGTGCAGTCTATCCCTTTTAACATAAATTTCGTCTTATCGCCTAGGTTTTCGGATGCCTTTTTTTTGGTGATATCCAGCACGTGCGAAACGAAGCAGACGTCTTGGCAAACGCCGCAGTGATCGCACCTACTCTTATCCCAAGTAATCTTGCTTAGGCTCGCTTTCGCCGCAAGCGAATAGGTGCTTCCTAACGGGCATAGATGAGTGCACCACGCTCGCCTGCTAAAAAACACTTCGAGCAAAAACACAAAAACGATCCAAAGCCCCGCCAGCGAGAAGCCATAGATGATGAGGCGCGATAAAATTCCAACTACGTTAAAAATTTCAAAAACGAGCAGGTCCGTAATAGCGCTTAGCGCTAAAAACGCCGCCCAGATCGCATATCGCATACCGCGAGGCAGGGCGCGCTCCTTGATGACGTGCTTTGAAATTAGCGTATTATGCAGCTTTTCGCCGATCTCGCTAAGCGCTCCGTAAGGGCAGATCCACGAGCAAAACGCCTTGCCGCCCGCGATGAAATAAAACAGCAAGATGGTGCCCGAGCCGATGAGAAGATTTGTCGGCAGATCCTTGTGCGCGGCGATCACCTCAAGAGTGGCAAAGGGATCTGCCAGGTGAAAGCCCAAAATACGTGAGCCGCTGATGTCTCCCTCTAAAATTTGAATATCCGCGCGAAAGGAAAGCACGAAAAGCAGATGCACCAAAAATACCGTGGCGTAGCGCAGAGCCCGAATGCTGGGGCGCAGTTTGCCACTTCTGTTTTTAAGCGCGAAGGTCGAGAAAAAGCTCGTATTTTTGATCGTGCATCGCGAATTATATTTATCCAAGACCTACTCTTTAAATTTTGAAATTTCATCCGCGAGCTTATCTAGACTCTCGTCGCTTACGTTGGTTAAAAGTCCGCTCATCAGGCTGTTTTTGATCTTGCCCGCTTTATAATCTTTGAGGCTTGCTAAAATTTGATCCTTGCTCTTGCCTCCGATCGGCGGAGCGATCTTGCCGCGTCCGTCGTCGCCGTGGCAGGGCGCGCAGCTTACCAGATAGGAGCTACTAACCTTAAAATCGCGCTCTTTGACGCTTTGCTGCAAAATTTTAATATTTTTTACGTCCTTATCGTCGATAAGATCGACGCTTTTGCTCTGCGGCGCTGGCTTTGTTTGTGCCTGCGGCTTGACTTCTTGCTGCGGCGCGCTAGAATCGTCCGAACTAGCCATAAAGATCATCAGCGCGATCAGTGCTACACCCAAAATCAAAGCTAAAATTTTGCCCGGTTTCATTTCTGCTCCTTAAATTGTTTGTTGAACTCGTAAATTTCTTTCGCCATCGTCTCTATCTGCTGCTCGCTCATGCCGTTTACGAGCTGTACCATAAGCGGGTTAGGCTTTTCTTTGAATTTATACTTTTTAATCATATCCACGATCTGCGCGTCGGTTTTATCCAGAAGCGACGGACCTATGATGCCATTGGCATAGTCGTCGTGACACGCCGAACAGCGCAGGATAAAATCATGTCCGAGGCGCTTTTTCATCAGATCGAAATTTAGCTTTTCATATTGATTTTTGATGCTCGAATACGCCACGATATTTTTGGTCGTTTCGTTCACGTCGCCGTTTAGGTTAAAATTTACCTTTCGCTCGCCGTAAAAATCGTAGCTTACGAACTTATCGTCCTTCTTGGGCGCTTCGCCGCTTTTAACGCTGATGCGAGGCTTTGCAGTATGATTTTGTTCCACGCTCTGCGATGCGGAATTTACACTCGCGGAATTCTGATCCGCAGAATTTTGCCCTGCAGAATTTGCGGCGGCGGAGCTTGAATCACCGTCATCTCCGCAGCCGCACAGCAAAAGCGCCGCAGCTAGCGAGCAGAGGTAGAATTTAATGGAGTTTTTCATTGTTTTCCTTCATAGATTGATTTGTAATCCGCCCGCGGGATTATCTCGATGATACGCGCCGGGCAGAGCTCTGCGCACGCGCCGCAGCCGACGCAAGCGCTACGGATCTGCGGGGCGAAATGCGCGCCCGCTTTTATCATAGCTATGGCATCAAATGGCTGCGGGTAAGGGCACAGCGACGCGCATAGATCGCAGGGTTTGTCCTCTTTCGCCGCCAGCGCTGAGTTTAGCTCGCGCTCCTGCTCGGTCTTGGCGGGCTTTGGGTGCAGATCGTCCGATTTTAAAACCTGCCCGCGATACGCCAAACAGGCATCTAAATTTTCAATCACGGCGATACCCATTTTAACCTTTTTAGGCTCGTTCGTCTCGTGGCTAAGCGCGCCGCTTGGACAGGCGAGCACGCAAGGAAGCGCGCCGCAAAGATAGCAGCCCCGCTCTTTCGCGTCGATAACGGGAGTGCCGATATCAAAAAGATGCGTAATATCGAGCAGATAGATGCTGTGATAGGGGCAGACCTGCACGCATTGACCGCACTTGATACAGCTAGAGCGGAAGCCTCGTTCCGCTAGCGCTCCGGGCGGGCGCAGATATAAAGAGGCGGAATTCCCGCTAGAATTTTGTTTTATGGAATTCGGCGCGGAATTTTGCCCCGCAGAATTTACGGAATTTTGCTCGTTTAAATTTTGCGCTTCACTGCCCGCGGAATTTGCAGAATTTTCATCCGCAAACAAGCTCGCTGCCCCGAGTGTCCCGAGCGCTCCGCCGAGTAGTTTTATCGCTTCGCGTCTATTCTTTATCATTGCCTCATCCTAGGTTTTGGATCTTTTAGCAGTAGCTCAGGCTCTGAAAACGGAGCGAGCTTGGAGATGAAATTTAAAAGCGCGATCCCGCTGGAGCCGTAAAAAAACCGCACGCTTGGCTTATGCGCCCAAAGTCTGTCGGCATAAGCATATGAGCTGTAGCTAACGTCGCCGTAACCGTCGCCGTCGCGGTCAAATCCGTCGTAATCGTCGAAGTAGTTACCACTCCATTCGTTTTCTAAAAGCTTGGATTGGGGCGTATCGTTTAGCACAATCTCCATATTGCCTTTAAATTTGTTGTCTTTAAAGATGCTTTTTAGCTGCGTGGCGTGGAATTGCACGCCGATACTGTTGTATTCGATATCGTTGTTTTCAAAAACGTTAAGCGAGCCCGGCTGGTAGGGGGATTGATCCAGATAAAATCCGCGGGCGTTGTAAACGACTTTATTATCCGTAACCCTGAAATTTGAGCTATCCTTCATACCTATGCCTACGCCGTAAGCGCCGTCTGCGTTGCGCACGACGTTACGTCTGGCGATATTATCGCTTGAAAACATAAAAAATAATCCCACGCTATTGCCGTCGTAGTAGTTATCCTCCACGACGTTATGCCCGGAGTTCATAAAGTGCAGCGAATAGCGACAACTGTGGCCTTTATTGCCTGCGACGAGATTGCCGTTTGAGAAGTAAAAAACGGTATCGCGGACGTTGTGGACGTCGTTATTTAAAATTTTATTGGCATTGGAATACCAAAGCTTGATGCCGTCGCCTTTAAAACTCGTGCGGTAGGTATTGCTTGAAATTTCGTTGCCCTCGATCGTTACGTCGTTTGCCTTGCTTAGCACGACGCCGTAGAGCACGTCTTTGATGAGATTATTTTTTATGATTACGCTGTTTACGTCGCTTACGTTGATCCCTGCATCCTCGCTAAGATGCTCGAAGCCTCCGTTTTGAATTGTTAAATTCTTGATTGTAACATGCGGAGAGCGGACGCGGATGACCGTTCCGTTGCGATCGCCTATGATCACGGCGGAGCGGTCTAGTCCGTCGATAGTAAGGGGTTTATCGATTAAAATATTGCCGTGGTACTCGCCCGCGGCTAGTTCTATAATATCGCCCGCTTTTGCGCTATAGATCGCGTCTTGAAGCTCGCCCGCGCCTAAGCTTAGCGCGAGCGAGAATGCTAGAAGCAAAAGCCTCATCTATGCTCTCGTAGGAATTTTTTCTTAGATAGTAGAGCTAACGCCGATAGCAGCGACAGGGCCAGCATCAGCCAAAAGCCAAGAGCCGGATATGAATGGGTAGTAAAATGCGCCACGCTGCCGTCGCCAAATGCTGTAGGCATAAAAGGCTTTATTTTAAACGCGCCCCAGTCTTGCAGGTTGTGCCCGAACCAATACAGCCAGCCCACGTAGCAGCCTATGAAGATAAGCGGCGCAATGATCGGCAGGATCATAAGCAGGGTCTGCCCCTTGCCATCATAGTACAAAAACGCAAGCATACCGATCGTAGCGATTATTAGATAATACGGCGATAGCGAGTGCTCGAGCGTGCCGCCGCGCCAGACGGGATACATGCCGATATAGTGATTTAGGGTATTCATCTCGCCGACATCGCCGCTAAAGCCGTCAACGTGGACGTAAAGTGGAATTCCATCAGGGAAGGCCTCCTTCGGATAGTTCGGTGCCTCGAGTGAAATTTTCCACACCGGTATGCTAGGTACGCCCACTTCAAATTTATGCTCCAGCATCGCGCCTAGATCATTTTTAACATCACTAGGAATTAGGTGATTTTTATACGATGCTTTCGTATAAAAAT
>NZ_CALIJF010000054.1 GCF_938018035.1 uncultured Campylobacter sp.
TTCTACGATACTAGGCGTATTGTTTAACTTTAAAACTATAGGCAAGCTGGTATTCGGTAGCAGTGATAACGGTCTGATATTTAGATTTATACTAGTTTACATCATTACTTATTTTTTAAATATATTTTTTCTATGGCTTTTCAAGTGGCTTGGATTTGATAATATGTATATAAACGGTTTTGTGCTTTTGATCCCGCTGGCCGCGGTGTCATTTTTGTTAAATAAATTTTTCGTCTTTAGGAGATGATATGAAAAAGATCAGTATAGTTACCGCCTGCTTTAATGAGGAGGAAAACGTAGAGGAGGTCTATGCGCGCGTAAAAAAAGTTATGGGCGAATTTCCGGAGTATGCCTACGAGCATATATTTATCGATAATGCTTCGACTGATAGAACGGTTGAAATTTTAAAACGCCTAGCAAAGGATGATAAAAATTTAAAGATCATCGTAAATTCCAGAAACTTTGGTCATATTAAATCACCAACCTATGCGCTTTTGGGTGCAGACGGAGATGCTGTTATCTCTATCGTAGCCGATTTGCAAGATCCGCCCGAGATGATTGCGCAGTTTATAGAAAAATGGCAAGAGGGCAACGACTTGGTTTTGGCTATTAAGCGAGATAGCGAGGAGCGCGGCGTGATGTTTAAAATCAGAGAGTGTTA
Organism: uncultured Campylobacter sp.; assembly: GCF_938018035.1. GTDB lineage: Bacteria > Campylobacterota > Campylobacteria > Campylobacterales > Campylobacteraceae > Campylobacter_B. The sequence continues at coordinate 662 of NZ_CALIJF010000054.1, forward strand.
TTACGAGCTCTTATCAAAACTATCTGAGATCGAAATTTTTAAGAATTTTACCGGCTTTGGACTTTTTGATAAAAAGGTCATCGCGGCTCTTAGACAGATGCGTGATCCGTATCCGTTTTTTCGAGGAATGCTCGCGGAAGCCGGTTATAAGGTAGCTAAGATCCCATACGATCAACCGGTAAGAATTAAAGGAGTTACCAAAAATAACTTCTACACGCTTTATGATATGGGGATACTCGGTATAATCTGCAATTCCAAAGTACCACTTCGGCTTGCAACCTTTATAGGTATGATAACGGGCATTTTAAGTATAATAGTAGGACTTGTGTATTTTATACTTAAGCTAATTTATTGGGACGAGATGAGCGTGGGCATCGCGCCTCTTATCATACTTTTTTCATTCGTTTCATCTGGAATTTTGTTTTTTATCGGTATAATAGGCGAATATATCGGGGCAATTTATACACAAGTGTTGAATCGCCCATTGGTATTTGAAAAAGAAAGAATAAATTTTGACTGAGGATATTTTTTTAAGCATTGCAGTACCGACTTATAATAGAGCAAAATTCTTAGATAAAAGTCTAAATAGTCTATGCAAAAGCGTGTATAAAAGCGAGCGAAGAGATATTGAAATTTTAATTTTAGATAATGCTTCCAGCGATAAAACTTCGGATATTGCAAAAAAATATATTGATTTCAGACTTGTAAAATATATAAAAAATAGTGAAAATACTGGTCCAGATAATAATTTCAAAAAAGCGATTTCTTTGTCGCGCGGAAAATATATATGGATATTCGGCGATGATGATTTGGTATTTGATGATACTATTAAATATTTAATGCAGATACTAGATTCTTCTTCGGAATTCGGTATCATTCATTTAAAGGCACAAAATTTCATAGACAAAATTAAGCCGGTAGAATTTAAAGAATTTAATAATTTTAAAATTTATGATGATAATAAAGCGGAGTTTATAAAAGAAGCCCATACTAATTTAACTTTTATAACTTCTAATATAGTAAATAAAAGTTTATTTGATAGAATCGATTTAGACGCAATAGCAAATAACAATCTCGTGCAGCTTTATTGGAATATCGCCTGCGCGATTTTGTCTAATAAGCAAGTCGTGGTGTTTGATAAAATTTATGCAGCAAGACAGTTTAATAGTGGAAGATATAATTTTTCGGAGGTATTTGGTACAAATTTAAATGATACCCTAAGCGCTATTGAAAAGAATTTTGACGCAGATTTCGTGCTTGAAATTTTTAGAAAAAGGCTTTTAATATATTATTATCCCGCCAATATAATTAGGATACGAAACGGCCTTTCTGCAGTTAGGAACGAAAACTGCTTTCGCAATTTATATAAAATTTATAAGAAATTCCCCTCTTTTTGGATATTCACGGTTAGCGCGATGTGGATACCAAAAAAGCTAGGCCTTTTAATAGTTAAATTTATGCAAAAGACGATTTAGGACGGAATTTGCTATCTAAAATTTCATATATGGCGCTAGCGCAGATATTTTTTGCGTTTGTATCCGCAGTATCGATCTTAGTTCTACCAAAGCTTTTATCTTTAGAAGGCTTTGGATACTATCAATTATTTATATTTTTTGCTAATTACGTAGAATTTTTACATTTTGGACTATCTGATGGTATATATCTAAGATATGGCGGTAGGCGATATGAATTTATTTCTAAAAGAACTCTAAAAACCCAAATTTGTACGATGGAGATTTTATATATTCTAGAATGCCTAATTATATTTTTTACGGTTTGTGCGTTTTCATTCGATAAAAGGTTATTTTTATATATTGCTATTTCGGGCGCTATCACAGTACCAAGATCATTTCTATATAATCTTTTGCAAAGTGTAAATGAGATAAAAAAGTCAATACTCGTTTTGTTTATAGAAAGAATTTTTGTCTTATCATCTATAGCAGCAGTTTATTTCGTGGATTTCGATAAAGCTAAATTTTTAATATTTTCATTTATTTTTGCCAGATTTATATCGCTTGTTTATATTTGTTTTTTATGTAGGGATCTTTTTAAAGTAAAGATGGCTCCTTTTACAGATAGCTTATTTTATATATATAAAAATATGCGAATAGGTATAAAATTAACAATCTCTGCGCTTTGTAATATATTTTTAATATTTATTGCAAGATCTATGATTGCATGGAAATTTAGCATCGTTTTATTTGGCAAAATTTCACTTATATTGTCGTTACTAAATTTTGCTCTATTTTTTATCAATGCATTCTCGGCGATCTTATTCCCGATATTACGAACTAAAAAAGCTTGCGAACAAAACGAAATTTTTAAAATTTTAGATGATGGACTATCAATCATATTTGTATTTTTATTTCTATTTGCATATCCTGTAGAAGTTCTACTGGGCGCTTGGCTACCTAAATATGCGGATGTTTTAAATTATATGCCGATAATTTTTACGATATTGCTATGCGAAGGTAAGACGCTCCTTCTTACTAATTCATATTTTAAGGCATTACGCAAAGAAGGACAAATGCTTCGTATAAATTTAATTTCTTTGATTATATTTTCAGTATTTATTGGATTTATTGTATATTTTTGCAATGATATATTTACCATAATGTTTTGCCTGTTTTTATCTCTTTTTGCCAAATATATCGCATTGAGTTATGGTCTGAAAAAATTTATAAAAAGTGTAAATTTTTGCAATATTGGTGCGGAATTTTTTTGTGGTGTTTGCTTTATTGCTATATCTCATATATTGCCTGGCATCTATGCGTTTTGCTTAATAATAGTAAGTTTTATAGTTTTAATTGTATTAAAAAGGAAAACTTTTATCCAATTGCTTAAATTTATACAAACGATATAAATCTGAAAATATTGCTATGAGTAATAATTATATCAATCTCGATGTAGCATTTTGTATTTTCATAAATTTTGCTAAAATTCAAATTTTTCAAAGAAACTTTATTATATACTTCCCGTTCACTTTAAAAAAAGGACGACCATGCCAAAGATGAAAAGCGTGCGCGGTGCCGTCAAGCGTTTTAAAGCGGGCAAAAACAAGATCAAAAGAGGCTCAGCGTTTCGCAGCCATATTTTGACGAAGATGTCTCAAAAACGCAAGAGGAATTTGCGCGAGGCCCAATACGTCGATTCTACGAACGTATCTGCGGTTAAAAAAATGCTTTGCAAATAGTGCGAAGTTAGTTTTTGACGAAAGTCATTCAAACTCCCCTAAATTTATGGATTTTAGGGCAAGATCCCCAAAGGGACGCCGATTAAGAAAGGATTAATATGGCAAGAGTAAAAACGGGCATCGTTAGACGCCGCCGTCACAACAAGGTGCTAAAGCTTGCGCGCGGATTTTATAGCGCAAGACGCAAACATTTCAGAAAGGCTAAAGAGCAGCTAGAAAGAAGCCTCGTTTACGCCTTCCGTGACAGACGCGCGAAAAAACGCGATTTCCGCAGACTTTGGATAGTGCGCATCAATGCAGCTTGCAGGCTAAACGACATCAGCTATTCTAAATTTATAAACGGACTTAGAAAAGCGGGCATCGAGCTTGATAGAAAAATTTTAGCAAATATGGCTATGAACGACGCCGAAGCTTTCGCAACCGTCGCAAAGAAGGCAAAAGCGGCATTAAAATAAGCTTTAAAATTTGGCCGTCTTAGGGCGGCTAAATTTTTAAATTTCGACAAAGCTTTTAATTTTAAAAGCGCGTCCGCAAATTTGTCGAAATTTAAGAATTTGGATAATTTTATTTGAGGCGGTGCAGAATGCTAAAGTCTTTGAAAAAAATCGTATCTCTTGCGCTTGTCGGTGCAGCAGGGTTCGGCTATGCGAGCGAGCAGAATTCCTGGAGCTATGCAAACGCGCAAAAATCACCTTCCAACAACACTTCCCGTTCCGATGTAATGAGCGCTGCGGATAGCTTGGGCGCGAAATTAAGCAGGCGCGATGCAGCTAGCGATAGCTCCGCGAGCGACGAGTATGAAAACTCATTTCGTATCAAGCTCGAGTATGCAAGAGGCTTTGCCAAAAAGGGTTCATATTCGGGCAGGCTTAATAATCAGCGCGTTATGATGCCTGCGTTTCGCTGGACGGGCAATAGCGGCGTAAATGCCGAGTTTTGGAACGGCATTACCAATATAGGCGGCGCGCTGGTTCCTTATGTGGCTTTCGGTTCATACGAGGCGGCGATACCGGGCGATCAAACTACGCAATATCTGGTCAGAAGGGATGAAGACGCCGTTCAGATGAAGCGAAATATCGCGGCGGGCATATCAAATTTAGGCTATACCTATACCAAAAATTCTACTAGAAATCTAAATTTAGTCTATGCCGATATCGATAATTTCGTAAATTTCTACGGCAGAGAAAATATCGCAGGATACTTCATCGACGAGGTAAATACCGAAAACAATCCCGCAACTATCACCTATATGGCGAATATCTACAATTATATCAAGACTAAATATCCAGGAATGCTCGTTTTGGCAAACAACGGCTGGGGCGTGCGCGACGCCATAGCCCCTTATGCGGACGTTTGGATGCTGCAAGAGGTGAGTGCTGACGACTACATAAACCACTATCGTCCTAGAACCTCTGAGTTTGAAAAAGACCCCGCAAATTCCTCTAAAATTTTGCACGTCATATACAACGCAAGACCGGATCAATACGACGAGATCATAAGGCTATCTCGCGAGCGCAACGCGGCAAATCTATTCATCACCTCCGATACGAATGCCTATCCTAGCGGATACGACGATCTGCCTACCTATTTTGAAGCGCTGATACTGGCGATTAATAATTTCACGCCTAAAAACGGCAGCTTGTTTTCGCAGGTCGTAAGAGGCGGTAACCGCATAGGCATCGAGATGCCGCGCTCGAAGGTCGATCTGGATCTTACCAAGCTAGCAAGAAATTCCGCTTATAAAAATTTAACCGATACCGACGGGCAGGAGTTTAACGTAAACGTAAGCGCGATTGGAAACTACGGCGGGGATTACAAAGACCGCTCGGGCGGCGTCAAATACGATCACAAGAGCGACGGAATTTTACTCGGAGCCTCCAAGAGAGTAGATGATCTTACGCTGGACGTGATTTTTGGGTATCAAAAATCGGACGCTTGGTATGAGGGTAAATTTGACGGCGTGAAAGAAAACATCAAATCCTACGAGTTCGGTCTGGTGGGCAGATACGATTTTAGCGAGAATGTGGATTTGGCGGTAAATTTAACCTATTCGACAAACGATCATAAATTTGAAACCAACAACGGATTCGGCGCTATCCACGGCGCGAAATACAAATCGCAAATTTGGGATTTCAGCACCAGAGCCGGGTATAAATTCTTATTTGAAAACGGCTACATTAAGCCATATTTGGGGCTTGGAGCGATTAGAGTGAACGAGAATGCGATCTCCAGGCTTAGATTTAGCTCCGCTTAAAAAACCGCGCCGAACGGCACCGCGGGAATTTACGCGATCAAGGCTTTCGGCGATCTGCAGATATTCGCAAATGCGGAGTACGAGCATCGATTTAGCGGCGATTCGTATCATGCAAGCAGAAAGTATTCGGACAGATACGACGTGGAGGGGCTTGATTATTCTAGCGGCGTATTTAACGGCGCGATCGGACTGAAATATAAGATCCTTCAAAGCGTCGGACTCAGCGCATCGTACGAGCTAAGCGAGAGCAAAAATAGCCTGGCAAGAGCCGCTTTTGATGTGGAGTTTTGATTTTAATCGGAGTAGCCTAAGATAGGCAGCTTGAAGCACGATTACAAATTCCTCTTTGCCGCAAAGCGAAAATTTTATGAAATTTGCGGCTAAATTTTATCTAGAGCTCCGCCTAAAATTTTAAAATTTCGGCCGTGGATTTTGCTTGCATATTTTCTCGCTTTTAAATTTCATACACTATCGCTTTTATGCTACTTTCAATATAAAAATAGTGTGGAATTTTGCTGTAGAATTTTGCACGTGTCTTTTAAAAGTGGTCTGAAATTTTAAAGATCTGTGTCTGCTTTAAATTCCGTGATTATTAAATTTTAAAATTCCATATGCAAAGAAATTTTAAAATTTTAAATCTGGTTCGATAAAGGGATTTTGCTAGGCGGCGGGATTATAAAAATTCTAAAGCAATTACTCGTAAAATTTTATAAAATCCGGATTAATTAAAATCGCTAAGCCTAAGACGATGAGGTAGAATTTTGCGGATCGCTCCGCAAAATTTAAAAGAGATTATTTTAGCTTGTCTAGTTCGATGATGTAAGGCACTGAGTTTACCCCCGCACCGAAATATTTGGCAGCTAGGGCTTTTGCAGCATTTAGCTCGGCAGCGCTTACGTCTTTGGCACCTGCTTTGTTATCTTCGGCGTAGTATTTTCTAAAAACCGCTATCTTTTGCTCGTCAGTTTTAGCATTTTTGATCTCTTTGTAGATGAGTGCGGATTTTGCGTGGCCGTCATCGCCGTGAACGGAGGTCATGATTATATCGACATTGTTATTTTTTAGCGTTTCTTCGATCCTTGCCATCTCTTTGCGGCAGAATGGGCACAAAGCGTCCGTCAGCATCAAAATCGTAGGTTTTTTTGGATCGTTTCCTAGCTTGATGATATTGTCTTTGCTCTCTGCTTTGAAGACCTTACTTAGCTGTCCTGCGATGCGGTCTTGTTTGATCTGCTCCTTATAGACTACGCGTTTTTTAGGATCGATGATATCGGTAAAGATCAGATCGCCTTGGGTGAAGATGATCTCCTCTTGCGACATATTGCCTTGAGAGATTTTTAAAACGACCGCCTCAACGCCCTTTGGCTCGCTAAGTGGGATGCGCTCGGCGACCTTTATTTCGATGCCTTGAGGCGCGCCGCCGTAGATAGATAGAATTTCGCTGTCGCTTAAAGCCGCGTTTAGGCTCGCTGCGAGCGCAACTGAAGTTAAAATAGCTTTTTTCATTTTTTTCCTTTGCAAAAAATTCCGCGCATTGTAGTGCAAAATTTTAAATTTTTACTTTTTCAAATAGCGCTTGTTGTCGATCGTAACGATATTCCCCATTTTATCTAGGTACTCGAGATAGCAGATGACGAATTTCCTGCTAAGTCCAAGCTCCTCTTTGGCGTTCGTGACGTTTACGAAGCCCTCTTTTTCGATGATTGCGTAAAGGCGCTTGATCGCCAGGGATAAATTTTCAGCCTCGACGAAGAGATTGTGCGCGAGACGGACGACCTTTTTGGCGTAGGTCAGCTTCTTTAGCGCGTCATCGCCGCTACTGCGGTCGATCTCCAGCTCGTCATAGACGTTATACGGCGCTAATGGCGCGATGCCGCCCTTTTTGATGAGATCAAAAATTTTACTCTCCAGGCTCTGTTTGAGCGCGTCAAAATCCACCCCCGATTTTACGTAAACTCCGCCCTTTTTGGAGACGATGCCGCCTCGCTCAAGCTCGCTAAGCGCACGCGCGGCAAGATCTTCGCTAGCCCACGAGAGCTTTAGGGCGATCGAGGCGGGCGAAAAGATCGCGTAGTCGTTTTTTGAGACGATAAATTTTATGAGGCTTTTTACGTCCTCGATCGCGCTTAGATCGTAAACGCATAAATTTGCTTCGTCAAAATACGTCCCTTCTATGCCGCGCGCGATCTTTACCGCTTCGTCGTACTCCATTCCGAAGCGCTGATACGCAGAAAATAGCCCGAATCCATGCTTGTGAAAGAGGCTTAAAATTTTAAACGCTTCGGTGAAATTTCGCTTCAAAAGCGCGGTGAGAAGTACGGCTTTGCTCTGCTTTTTTAGCGGCTCAACTACGGCGTTTAGCACGCGTCCGCCGCCGATTACGCGCGAGTTTGACAAGCAGACGAAGGGTTCGCCGAATTTCAAAAACATCGTTTTGTCAAATTTAAAGCTCACGAGCTTCTCGCCGCTAGGAAGTTCTTTTAAAATGAGCGCTTTTGCTGCGCTTTGCTTGCTTCCGACGCAAAACAGCACGTCTTGATTATGCGAAATTTCGCCGCTAAAGGTGCAGTCCGCTTCATTAAAGCCGCGGAAAAAACCTTTTTTGCTTAGGATCTGCCCCTTTTGCAGCTCACTCGTTTTGGCGTCAAGGCTCAGCGCGACGCGGTTTGGAGCCTGCGCTAGCGGCGTATCCTCATCGTGTATCTGCACGCTTTTGACGTTAAAAATTTTACCCAGATCGCAGTTGTAAAGCTTTTCGCCCTTTGAAATCGCGCCGTTAATGAGGCTACCCGTTACGATGGTGCCGAGCCCCTTGAGCGAAAAGACGCGGTCGATGTAGTAGTGCACCACGCCGCCTCCTTGGCGCTGCGCGGGCTTGATATTAAAGAGATAGTTTTTCAGCTCGGCGATGCTTGCGGGATCTTTTATGCTGATAAAAAAGGTGTTTAAAATTTGCAAATCTTTAAATTTGCAGATATATTCCCTGCACTGTGCTGCGACCTCCGCCTTGCGCGCGTCGCCCACCAGATCGCACTTGCTGATACACAAGATCACGCTTTTTACCCCAAGCAGCGATAAAATTTGAATATGCTCTTTGCTTTGCGGCATCAGCCCGTCGTCCGCGGCGACTACTAGCATCGCAGCGTCGAAGGCATACGCGCCGCTAATCATCGTTTTTACTAGATTTTCGTGACCCGGTACGTCGATGAATGCGACGTTGGTGCTCCCGGAGCGCAGATGCGAAAAGCTAAGATCGATCGTGATGCCGCGCTGCTTTTCGCTCGGCATCCTATCGCCCTCAAAGCCGTTTAGCGCCTTGATTAACGCAGTCTTTCCGTGATCGATGTGGCCTGCGGTGCCGATGATTACGCTATTCATAAATTTCTCCGATCTTTTTTATTAAATCTTGCAAGTCGCTTTTTAAAATCGATCTGAAATCGAGCAAAAATTTATCATCCTCGATCCGCCCGATTATGCCCGCAGCGCGAAATTTTGCCTGCGTACTCTGCGGATCTGCGCCATCTAAGATCGCAAGCGCGACGCTAGGGTAGGAGGCGCCGGGCATCGTGCCGCCGCCTACGAAGGTGGTAGTAGGCACGATCTGCGATTTTACGCTGATGTGCGATTGCACTAGCTCCGCTCGCTCACGCAGCTCATCCAGGCTCAGATGGATCTGATCTATCGTCGTGATGAGGTGAAATTCTTTATTTATATACGCCTTGATCGTCTCGGCAAGCAGGCTTAGCGTGATCTTATCCACGCGCAGCATTCGCAGTAGCTGGTTTTTTCGCAGGCGCGCGATGAGCTGCCGATCTCCTAGGATGATGCCGCACTGCACGGAGCCGAAAAGCTTGTCGCCGCTAAAGCTAAGCAGCCGCACGCCGCTTTTTAAAAGCTCAAAAATGGATGGTTCGCTTTTGCCTAGCCCAAATCCTAGCTCACTCGCGTAGCCGCTTCCAAGATCGTAGTAGTCGATGATCTCGTTAAAATTGTCCTCTTTTTTCATGCTAAATTTTGCGGGGTAAATTTTAGAAATTTCGCTCTTGTCGCCCGCACTGTCTCCATGAAAACGCTCGCTCCTTTCGGACGGCTCGCCGCTATTTAAATTTAGAGCATTCGCAGAAGCTGCCGCTAAGCTTAAATCGTTCGCCGCGGAATTTAGAATTTCGCCCGCCGTATCCGACGAGCTGCCGCAAAGATTTTCTAAATTTTTAAAGCTTGCCGCTCTAAGCGCTAAAAATTCCTCTTTTTTACGAGTCGCTTTTCGCGCCAAAGCCGCAACTTCCGCAGCGCTTACGCTAGAGCTGAAGCCCGAAATTTTAAAATTTGAGCGGTGCACCTTCATCAAGATCGCCGTGTTTTCATTGATCGCTTCCTCGTAATCGTCTAGCTTGGTTTTGTTCGTAGTGCCGATCTCCACAAGCTTTGCGCCAGAGTTTGCCATCACTTCGCTTACCCGAAAGCTCCCGCCGATCTCGACTAGCTCGCCGCGGCTTACCACGACTTCGCGTCCGCGCGCGAAGGTATTTAGCACCAAAAATACCGCCGCAGCGTTGTTATTGACCACGAGCGCGTCCTGCGCGCCGAAGAGCTCGCTGCACAAAAGCGCTATGTAGTCGTATCTGTTGCCGCGCGCGCCCTCGGATAGGTCGTATTCTAAATTTGAATACGAGGTGATGATCTTTTGCGCGCGGGCTAAAATTTCGGCGCTGATGACGCTGCGGCCGAGGTTTGTGTGCAGCACGACGCCGGTTGCGTTGATGAGTGGCTTAAGGCTTAGATTTTGAAATTTTTCGTAGCGCGATTTGATGCGCGCGATGATCTCGCTTTCGCTTGCGAGCTCGCCTCCTTGCAGCACCTTTCGGCGCTCCTGTTCAATAAGCTCTTGCGCGATTTTGATGATTTGCGGGCGGAGGCAGTTTTGAAACTCCTGTGCGTTTGCGATTTTATCGATTTTTGGTAGTTTGATTTGTTGCATTGCGACCCCGATGCCTTAAAATTTAGGCGATTTTATCATTTAAAGCTTTGATTTTGCTTTATCTATAGAATTATTAATTTAAATTCGATTTACTTTAAGTGCAGAATTTAAAAGCTGTTTAGAAAATAAGAGTAAAACCCGCCTAATTATCAATTTAGGATAGATTATGAAAGAACATGGATTTTACGCCGCGGGGCTAAAGGATGTCGTCTTAAGCGACGATATCGAAATTTGCGGCGATGAAGAGGGGGCGAAAAATGAGGAATTTATCGTTGCGAATTCGCCGGAACTAAAAGCGCAAATTTATGCACCCGAGATAAATTTTTATATAGAAAATTCCGCAGATGAGCCGCTACAAATCGCTAAAAACGTAGATATTTTGTATCGCGCCAAAGATATCGCCTTTGACGGTGCGCTAGATAGCGACTATCAAAAGCCCGTCGGCAAAAACGTAATTCTTGCCTGTGATGAGCCGCGAGAGGGGCTTGTGGGGCTACTTAGGCAGCACGGATTTAAGGTGATCGCGTTAAGCAGGGCCGAGATTAAGTTCGTCTACGGCGAGATTGGCGATCTTGCGGTTACGATTTTAAGCGAGCGGGATGAGGTTGAGACTGAGGCGGATTTTTTCTTGATTAGCGGTGCAGCGCCATATCAGCTACGACAAAGCGGCTGCTACGAGATCTCGGGGCTAAAAGACGATGAAATTTTAGAAATTTTAAATTCCAAAAGCCCGGTTTATCATTATAAGAATTCCACGATCTTCGATCCTGCGATCTGCCAGTATCAAGGCAGGCGAAATGAGTTACGCGCGCCATGCGTGGAGGTTTGCCCTACAGTGGCGATTTTGAAAAACGACGAAAAGCGCGAGTTAGTATTTTCACATATCGACTGCATCGGTTGCGGCGCGTGCGT
>NZ_CALIJF010000055.1 GCF_938018035.1 uncultured Campylobacter sp.
ATCAGCTTTTTAACGATTAGTCTTTTTAGCGTCGCTTTAGCGTTTGCAGACCTCAACACGACCGGTGAGGGAAGCTTTGTAGAGACAAATTCTTCCGCGCCCGAGGCAAATCTTACTTTAGAAAACAACAAAACCGAGATCAAAAAAGAAGTCGCTAAAATTCTATCCAAATCCCTCGGTGCGGAGGATGGAAATAAAACTGAAGTAATAAATATGATCGCAGAAAAGGTCGCCAAAACGGAGACTTCACAGAAAAAAACTCCTAACGGCGAGACGCTTATCTCTGTAATCAAAGAGATTAAAAAGCTAAATTTACAACGCAGCTCCCTGCTTAACGGCGGCGACGCCAACGCGAGCAAAAACGAGCTAGACGCCATCGATCGCAATAAAGCTAAGCTCTTTGATCGCCTACCTTTTGCGATTACGCAGCAGGATATGGATATCGAAAGCATAATGTCGTATGCGCAAAATAAAAAGAACATCCAAACTACGCTAAAAAAATACGCCAAAAAGCAGAGCTCTCCCGAATACGTAAATGCAAGCGCGGATTTAGAAAAGATGGAGATGGCAGAGATCTTTTATACCTCGCTTATGAAAATTGAGGATATGTTTGTAAACGGCGCAAGCAGAAGCGCGCTTGAAAGCGAGCTGAGTAGTACGCTACTAAATATCCAAACTAGGGATTTTAGCAAACTTAATGATTTGAAAAATAATCTAAGCAGTCAAGAGCAGATAGACGCCTTAGAGTCTAAAATCAACGATTTGAAAAACGACAAGCAGACCTACGACGAGGTGCTTACGTATCTGTCGCGAAATAGCGATCTGCTCGCAAGCAGCGTGGTTTTTACGAGCTTAAATTTTAAGTCGGTGATCGATTATATCAACGATAAAATTCCGTTTAAGCTCAGCCACGTAAATTTCGGCAAGCTCATTCTAATCACGCTGATTACGCTATTTTTCTACTCGCTTCGCAGACTGCTTGCCAACATCATCTATTTCGTATTTAAATTCTTTAATAAAAGCTTTTCGCTGGATAGCGAAACTCTAAAAACGCAAGTAGTGGGCATTATCAAGCGTCCGATGGGTATTTTGCTGATCGCTTATTCGGTCGATATCTGTCTTAGTATCTTTTATTATCCAGCGCCCGTGCCGATAAAATTTGCAAATTTATTCTCGATCGTTTACGTGGTGCTTTGGGCATGGCTCATCATCGAAATCATCGATGGCTACGGCATTGTCGTGCTTGGAAACATCACGAAAAAAGGCGTCAGAAAAGATATCATAAATCTAGTCGTTAAAATTCTATACGTCATCGTAATCATCATCGCCGCACTTTTGGTACTAAAGCGTCTAGGCTTTGACATCTCGGCGCTTATGGCATCTCTTGGAATCGGCGGACTTGCGATCGCGTTTGCGACCAAGGACATCATCGCAAATTTCTTCTCATCCGTGATGCTATTGTTTGATAATTCATTCTCGCAAGGTGATTGGGTCGTATTAGGAGACATAGAAGGAAACGTCGTAGAAACAGGCTTCAGAAAGACGACGATCAGAACCTTTGACAACGCTCTTGTTTTTGTGCCGAATTCCAACATAATGGCGCAAAATATCAAAAACTGGAGCCGCAGGAAGGTAGGACGGAATTTAAAGCTTACCATAGGCGTCGAATACGGCGCGAGCACGGCTCAACTGCGAAAGTGCGTAAACGACATCAAAGAGATGCTAAAATCTCACCCGGGCATCGCTCAATCTGCCGATACAGCGCTAAATTCTAAAGATTTTCGTATGCGCTATAGGCAAAACATGGTCTCTATTGACGATTTAGCGGGCTATAAAAGCACCATGTTCGTGGCGTTAGATAGCTTTGGCGATTCGTCTATTAATATTTTAGTTTACTGCTTCACAAAAACCGTAATATGGGCAAATTTTATCCAAACTAAAGAGGATGTTTTATTTAAAATAATGGAGATCGTGGAGCAAAACGGACTATCGTTTGCCTTCCCATCGCAGAGCGTTTATATCGAAAATATCCCGGAAATAGCAAGCGAATGCGTAAAATCAAAAGTAAATTCCAACGACAAAGGAGAGCAAAATGGCTGATTTCGATGACTTCGAAGACGAAGAGTTCGATGAGGACGAATACGAGGACGATGATTTAATCGGAGGCGACGAGAGTTACAACTACAACTACGACGAGGATGATTACAGCTACGAAGACGACGACGGTTTTAACGATTATAGCGATTTGGACAGCGAGGATTATTAGTGTTTAGATCCAGGGCGCTGCCTTTTGATCCGCGCACGAATAAAATCGCGAGCTTGCAGAGTTTAAAATTTCATCACGGCGGGCTTTGCGAGGACTACGTCTCCGCTCTAAATCGGGACATTGCGGATACGCCGATACAAAACGCGGATCTTTTTACGATCATCACGCAGTCGTTCAGGGAGGCTCGCGGAGAGGAGTGCGAGTTTTCGCAAATTTCAAAGCTTTATCAAATTTGCCTAGGTTTTAGCCGTATTTTTAACAACGCCTCTGAAATTTACAACCACGATTTTTACTTCGACTGTATCGCGCAGCCAAGTGAGCCTAGCGGCGAGCTCGCGGACGCTTTAACGCAGGCTTTCGGCGGGATGAAAAATTTTAAAAGCGAGTTTTTAAAGCGCGCGCTGGGGCTTTTCGGCAGCGGCTGGTGCTGGCTCGTGTGCGATGAGCGCGGCGCAAATTTAGAAATCATCACGACGCAAAACGCAGACACGCCGATCGTGCGCGGCAAAATTCCACTGCTTGCCTGCGATCTTTGGGAGCACGCCTATTATGCCGATCATCAAAATGCGCACAAGTTCTACGTGGAGAGCTTCTTGCATTTTGCCGACTTCGGCTTTGCAAGCGACGCCTATTCATGGGCGAAAAAGCAAGGGCTTGGCTCCGTGAGGCTCTATATCGGCGAGCTTCACCCCGCCGCATCTTCGCGCTGCGATTGCGGCTGCTGCGGATAAATTCGGGCTTTTACCGAGTAAACTTTAGCGCTGCGGATTTTCGGTTCTCTATGACCGCCGCGCGCTAAATTTCAAGCACCTTTCGCTTCTTGGCGTCTATATTTTACCTCACGAATACTGCACCGCGTAGCCCGTGGCGTCGCGAGACCTTGGGCTTGCTATCTCGCCGTATAAAATTTACGTGGATTTTGATCTTGAGCTCATTTGGCGTCTGCGGATTGAAATTTTACGATTTTTAATTTGAAGCTCATCTCGCTTAGACCCCCGTTTGCCGTTCTTGCGCGTTAAATTTCATTCCGCTGCGTTGTCGCCTGACGGCTCCGTCTTTTCGCACGCTAAAATTTTATCGTACGCGTTTTGCTCTGCAAATACAGCATCGCACGGACACCTATATGAAATTTTGTTTCGCAGTCATGCCGGCTAAAATTTTAACGCTGTCGCGCGCATCGAAATTTTAACGCTATGAGTGAACACCACGCAAAATTTCAAAGTTGCAAATAAGCGATCCGTGAAATTTTAAGATCGCGATAGGCGGCCCGCTCTTTGCCTTCGCAATCGAAAATAACCGATCCGCTCTCTGCGTTGCGTCGTATCGCCGCGTCGCCCGTGCCATCCTTCGTATCGGCTCTTTATTGCGTTGCGCGCTTAAATTTACTCGCATCGTCAAGCGACATGGCGTCGCGAGCACGGCGGATGTATGATTTAAAATTTCGCCGCAAAAAACAGCGCAGATCCCTATCTCGCACGGCGATGAGGCAAGCTTTAGCGATATGATTTTAAATTTAGCGATAAATTTTGAGCAAAATTCCAAAGATAGCGACTTGGCGCCATCTAAGGCCGCGCGGTCGCAAGACGCACAGACGGCGCACGGGCAAAATTTTAACGGCGCGCGCAGATTTTCTAGCGGCGGGCAGGAGGCCCTGGGCAGCGCGCAAAATGGCTCGGGCGATACGCTCGCTAGCGAGGGAGAAAGAATTTTAAAATTTCGCCCGGCTAGCCTTATCTGCCCACGCTCGCCTCTCTCACGCCTTGCGCCCGCACTCTTGCTAATTTTGCGCCCGTTTTACTCTGCACGGTCCTTTGATTTATCAAATTTCATCCGCTCCTCAAGCCGCTTAAACTCATCCGCATAAATGAGCGCATTATCGACGCACTCGAGCCAAAACTCCAGCGTTCGCGCGTCTTTGCCAAAGTGCTTTTGCAGCAAATCTTCAACGCTCATCACGCCGCACTCGCGCAAAAACGCCTTATATGCGCCGATAAATTTATCGCCCACGCGCCTAAACTCGCCCAGCAAAAACTGCGAGAGCAGGTAGCCTACCGCGTAGGGGTAGTTGTAGATGTATTGATCGGTTTTGTAAAAATGCAGCTTAAAATACGGCAAAAAGCCCTCCGCATCCTGTGTCGTATCGCCGTAACGTCCTCGCCACGCATTTTGCATGAGCTCTTCTATCTGCGCCGCGCCGACCGCGCCCTTTTGCCTAGCCTTTAAAAAAGCGATCTCAAAATCAAACCGCACGGCGATGTGTAGCATGAAATTTGCCGCCGATTTTAGCTCCTGCCACAAGATGTCAAAGAGCAAATTTTTATCCGAGCTGTTTTTTCGCAGATAGTTTCGCAGCACGGCTTCGTTAAAGGTGCTCGCAGCCTCGGCTAGCGTCATAGGAAACTGCGTGTGCAACGCGGGCAGATCGCGCATGATCCAGTAGTGCCACGCATGTCCGAGCTCGTGCGCCTGCTGGATCATATGCGCCTGCGTGCCCATGTAGCTGGAAAACACGCGCGGTTGCCGAAATTTATCAAACCTCGTATAAAACGCGCCGCCTGCTTTGTTTTCGCGCACCTGCGCCTCGATCCAGCACTTCTGCAGCATCATTTTGATAAATTCGGGTATCTCCTCGCTAACCTCGCCCATAGCCTCGCAGATCGTCTCTATCGCCCGCTCATAGGGGATCTCCTCAGTGCTAGCAAACGGAGACGGCGCGAGCAGATCGCGGGCGTAAATTTTACCCTGCGGAAAATACTTCGCGCGCAAGCTCACGCACTCTCTGATCCTATCCGCTCTTTGATCCAGCGCCGCAAACATCGCCGTTACAGCCTGCTCGCTGATTTTATTTTGCTGCAGGCTAGGCGTGAGGATATCCGTCCCGGCCGCCCTGAATTCGCCAAGCCTAAAGCCCTGAAGCAAATTTAAAACGTCGGCATACAAGCTCGCGTGCCTAGCGTAATGCTCCGCTAACCCCTCAAACACGCTCTTTCGTAGCGCGGCATCGGGCGAGCCTTTTAAAATGCCCGCGCATTTTGAGAGATTGTAGACGCTTTTTGCGCCGTGTTTATCCGTAGCCTGCACGGAGATGAGGTTGTTTAGGTGCCTAAATACGCCGTAAAGCGGAGTAAAACTGCTAGTCGCCGCGTCTTCGTAAATTTTACGTTCTTTTGCGTCAAATTTTGCCCGCCAGCTACTTTTGCGCTCGTCGTAAAGAAATTTTATCCGCGCAAACTCCTGCGTTTGGCGCGCGGTATCAGAGGGATCTAGCGCGTCCATCTTTTCAAAAATGATCTCTTTAATCCGTTCAAGGCGCAAAAATTTCTCCCTGATTTTCGCCTCAGCCGCGCCTGCTCGCTCGTCTTTGGTATCGTCGCTTGATTTGCAGCGGCAAAACGCGAGCAAGGAGTTTGCCTCCTCAAAGCCGCGCTCATATGCGTTTATAAGCAAATTTAACTCGCCGTCTGCACCGAGTAGCCTCTCTATCTCGCCTAAAATTTCGTCCAAATTTGACAGCGCATCCGTAAATCTCACGTCGTCAAAGTCGCCGTACGCGTCCTCAAACGTCCATCTAGGAAGCTGCATTTCGCGCCTCACAATGAGAGTAAAAATACGAAAATATGGTGGCTAAGCAGACCTAGGACCGCCGGCACGCTGCAGCGTTTGACGATATCGAGCGGACTGCACTTTAGCATACCGGCTATCGCGACGACCACGCCTGCTACGGGCGAGAGAGGGCGAGCGATAGTCGAGGCCTGGTGCATCGGTAGCACGAGCATCACGGAGCTCACGTTTAGCTTAGCCGCAATATGCGGTACCATCTCGATGAGCGGGTAGAAGCTCGCGCCGTTTGAGCCAGAGATGATCGTAACTAGCGTCGTGATGATGACGAAAAGCACCGACATGCCAAAGCCGCCAAATCCTAGCGAATTTGCGAGTTTTACGATGCTATCTAGCATTCCTAGCGCCTTAAAGCCTTCTGCGAATACGCCCGCTGCGATGATGAGGATCACGACGCCGCTTAGGCTCTTACCCATCGCTTGGAAAAGCACCTTGACCCCCTCGGCAATCGGGTCAAATTTGAACCTATGCCTGACCGCTTCAAAAAGCATCGCGATGACGACTGAAAGGATGATGATCGCCGAGATGTCAAGCTTGATAGAGGCGATGCAGTACTGTGAAAATACAACCACTAAAATCATCGGTAAAAACGGCAGTATCGCGTAAATTTTAGGCGCGGCGGCCTCGGGATTTTGCACGGCGCCGTCAAATTCCATCACTTCGCCCACATGCTCGCTGCATACCCAGCCCTCTTTTTTATCGAGATATCTGTTCCAAAAAACGAGCGCGATACCCATCACGATCGAGGTCGGAAGCGCGGCCGGAATTTTATAGATGAAAACGTAATCTAAAATGCTAAGCTGCGTAGCCTTTGCCGCCACGGCCGTCGATGCGCCGATGAGCACCATCGAGGCAGCTCCGGACATCGCACAGATCGAGCCTACGGTGAGCTTGTTTAGTCCAAGCGAGATGAGCACGGGCCCTAGCAGCGCGAGGCATAGCACGCCAAGCCCCACCGCGCTAGTGATAACCATGCTGATGAGCTTAGCCACCGCAAATGCGACGAAGACCATGACGTATGGGTTTTTGATCCTAGCAAAGCGCTTCGTAGCGATAGAGACGAAAGCGTGGTTCGCGCCGATATGCGTCATATAGCTCGCAAAGCCCACCATAAACATGATGATAAGGCCTAAGCTCGCAAATCTATTTGAGAACATATATCGGATAAACTCGATGATGTTTAGGTAGGCGTTACCCGTTGCTACGGCCTGTTTGGGCATGAAGCTTCCCGTGCCCAGCGTGACCGAACAGATCAACATAAAAACGCCCGAAAGAAAAAGCACGAGCGGCGCGTACTTGCCCCGCACTATCGCCCAGCCCACGATAAACAGCACCGCCATGCCGATAATAATACCCGCAGCCATTTTAGCTCCTTCCGCGGTAAAATTTAGCGAATTTTACTACGAACGTTGATATTTTAAGCTAAAACGGAGATTATTTTTCGGCTTTTCTGTTTGTGTATACTTCGCGCAGCTTTTGCTTTATTGAAATTTTGCAATTTAGCGCGCGGAATTTGCGGCTAAATTTAAAATTTAAAGCGGCTCTAGGTGCGGCATAAGCAAGCGTGGAGATGAAATTTTAAAATTTTGCTTTTATGCGGCGGCTAGACGTGTAGCAATAAAACAGCGTGCGACGCGGCGAGTGAAACGGCGTACACTGCGCGCGACCGGCAAATGAGCGCGAGCGACAGATACTGCGTTTTGAAGTCGAGATTAAGCCGGTAATTAAGAATTTTAAAATTTCTCTGTCCGCTTAGGTAAAATTTGATGCACCAAAGGCAAAGGTTGCGACGAATTTGAAATTTACGCCCGAATAGCACGGCTTGCGAACCGTGGGCTAAATTTAGCGAAATTTGATCGTTGAATTTTGCCTCTTTGGCGGTTGAAATTTCAGTGCCGTTTCGGCTTGAAATTCCGCTTTAAATTTTTAAAATTTGCACCCGTCAAAGTTGCTCGTTGCGCGGAAAAAACAAGCCGTATCGAAAGCCAAGCTATGTCGCGTCGGGCGGTACCTGCGCGCTAAAATACAGCGTGGAATTTTAACCGCATCAGCTCAAATTGTGCGACGAGCTGCGCTGCACGAAGCCCCGCTCGTTTAAGGAGTCAAGCCATATTCGCGCGCTGTATAAAGTTATACTAGCCCAAAGTCACGCTCAATCAAAATTCAAAGCCGCATCTGCCTGAAACACAAAATATAAAGCCAAAGCTGCTTAAAATTTAAGCCTACTCAAAATTCCAAATCCACTTAAAATTTTAAAATTTAGCCCGCTTTACTCCCTTGCTAGCCCGTTTTTATCGGATTTATCGCTGATTAGCTTGCCGCTTTCGTCGTATTTTTTGGCGCGCACGAGCCTGCCGCGC
>NZ_CALIJF010000056.1 GCF_938018035.1 uncultured Campylobacter sp.
AATTTCTATAAAATCAAATTTTTCTATGAAAATTGTACGCCGGATTCTTATGCTAAAAATAGCAAAGACGGCGCGGTAGTTAAAATTCCATTAAAAGGAAATGCGGTTTTAAATGAATAAAAAGACGTTTTTAACTATTTTATCGGTAATAATCGAAGATGGCGATTATATCTCTTTATGGGAAATCGTTTGGGAATTAAATTCTATTAATATTGCCAATTCGCTTAAAGTAGCGAAAAAAATTTTATTGTCCTTATACGAGCAAGGTTATATAAGATTGTTTAGTTCAAATTGGGGTTATGATACAGAAACAAAAGAGATATGTGATAAATCTGAAATTTTAAATATTTTAAGGGATGATAAAAATTATGAGCCGGTCGGCGTAAATAGTAAATACTTTTGTGTGACCGAAACGCAGCAAGGAAGAGCTTATTATGCAAAACAATGCTAAAATGCGAAAAACAATAGTTTGGACGGTATAAAATGAGAGTAAAAGCGCTTGATTTAAATTTAAGCCCGTACGTCTATTTCTTTAGTAAAGCGGAAGATTTTAGGTTTAAGATTTTTAAAGATTTCCAAGCTGCAAGCGGGATAAGATCGCTGGATTTTTATGAGCTTGAGGCGTTTAGCCTAATGAAAAGCACCGAAGTTTATGAGACCGACTCTATCGCCAGCACATTAATTCATAATTTTAGTTTATGCGATGAGAATGTAAAAGATATTTTAATAATGCTATTTGGGCAGTTTTATCTAAATAATTTCATAGATACCGACATAAAATATAAAACTAGCGCTAATATAAATTTAAATATGAAGAAATTTGAAGAATGGAAAATTTTAAGAGAAAATTTCTTTTATAATTTAGATAAATTTATAGCCCGCTCATATGAACCTTTAAAAAATTATACTCGCGCAGACGGTGCCTTTTGGGAAGAGCCGAATCGGTGGTGCCACCATAATATGTATATATTTATCGCAGAATGCGGCAAAAAATATTATGATGAAATTTTGATTCCGAGCCTCTACAATAAATACAAACACATAGAGGTCGATATCGACGAAAAAGGGAAAGTGACAAGGTGGTATGGAATATAAAAGTAATAAAATTTAGGAGAATAAAATAGCGAGAGGAAGAAAAGCACTTTTGCAATCACTTTTTGCTTTAGCGTCAATTGAATTTCAAACCAAGTATATTGATAATGCCGATGCAGATGCCGATGTATATACATCGCCGGAAGAATTGTTAGAGGACCTAAGTAGTGCCTGCATAGAGACGCAATCATTTAAGGAAGAATTTACGCAAGATGAATTAGAACGATGTGAAGCAATGAGAGATAAGATAAAAAGTCTTCCCAATGAAGATATATATAAAACGCCTCTTTGGGAAAAACTACGTAAAGAAGCGAAAGATTTTTTAAATTTTATGGGTTATAATGTAAGCAATATCGAT
>NZ_CALIJF010000057.1 GCF_938018035.1 uncultured Campylobacter sp.
CTTTGCCTCTTGCGATTTTTAGCACCTCCATTACATCGTCAAATCTCCAAGCTATAGCATAAATTCCGTACTCCTCCCTTAGGCGTATACCGCGCTCTAGCAGATCCTGCGGTACGATATTTACGTAATCCTCATCTATAAATGACATAATTCGCTCCTTTTAAGTATAATATTATTGCCATTGCCATTTTTCTATATCGTCTTTTTTTACAAAAACCCATAATGCAAAAAAAGCCCCTAATAAAACCCCTATTTTTCAGAAGTAATTATACTACAAACAAAAATAAAAGGAGAGAAAAATAATCGAAATATAAGATAAGCATCTATATACGGGAATTGAAGAGAAGTGAAAAGAAGTGATTTGAACTTAAAAATAGCTTAATTGGTGGAGGTGTGCGGGATTGAACCGCAGTCCGAAAACAAACGACCAAAGCCTCTACATGTTTAGCAAAAGTGAAGTTCTCGCGCAGGCTCGCTCACTTTCCAAAACGACCCGCCGGCGCAAAGACTAGAGTTTCACCCTACGGCTCGTCACGCCGCAGAGCTACGCTATCACAGATTACCCGCCGCCGCGCTTAGATAGTATCGGCGCAGAGCAGGGCTCGACTGGACTTACGCAGCTTTAGCGTAAGCAGGAGCAAATTTAACGTTGTTTGCGTTTAAATTTAGTTTGGATTTTATACGCTGTATCCAAAGCGACATGCCGCCTTGACCCATCCGTTCCCGTCGAAGCCAAGTCACCCCCGAAAGAATGCGCGCGCATTTTACTTTAAAATTTTATAAATGTCAAATTCGGCTTATGCTAGAATTGCGTTCAAATTTTAACCAAATCAAGGAGCCAAAATGTCAAAAATCACGCTTTCTAAATTATATGAGATGAAAAAATCCGGCGAAAAGATCGTGATGATCACTGCCTACGACGCGCTTTTTGCTAAAATTTTCGACGACGAGGTCGATATGATACTTGTAGGCGACAGCCTAAATATGAGCTTCGGCGGGCACTCCGAGACCCTGGGCGCGAGCGTAGAGCAGATGATCTATCACGCGCGCGCTGTAAGACGGGGGCTCAAGCGAGCGTATATGGTCGTGGATATGCCGTTTTGCTCGTGCGCGACGCCAGAGCTCGCGCTACAAAACTGCGCCAAAGTCTATGAGAGCACCGGCTGTGACGCCGTTAAGATCGAAGGTGGCGCGCATATGGCAGATACCGTGGCACTACTTAATCGAAACGGTATCGCCGTGATGAGCCACATCGGGCTTAAGCCGCAGTTTTCGCGCTTTATGGGCGGCTACAAGGTAAGCGGGCGCGGTGAGGAGGGTGCGCGCGAGGTCTTAAGCGACGCCAGAGCGCTTGCCGAGGCGGGTACGGTGCTGCTGCTTGTCGAGGGGACGATCTGCTCAGTCGCAAATCAAGTGGCACTCGGCACCGACGTGCCCGTCATCGGCATCGGCGCGGGTGCGGGCGTGGATGGACAGGTGCTTGTGTGGAGCGATATGTGTGGATTTTTCACGGAGTTTCGGCCGAAATTCGTTAAGCGCTATTTAGACGGCGCCGAGCTGGTAAAAGGCGCGGTGCGCGAATACGCGCACGAAGTCAAAGACGAAAGCTTCCCGAGTGAGGAGTTTGAATATAAGCAATAACGAGATTTTGGGCTAAATTTTAAAATTTACGCGCCGAAATTCAAGCGATAAAGTCCCGCTTGCCTTAAAACAATGCTTCGTTTTCGCGCGTCGCAGACTATGCAAACAGCTCGCCAGCTTGCGAAGCTTGAAATTTATTCGGCGCGAGCGATTGCGAGCGCTTTAGCTAGTGCGAGAGATCGCAGGCACTTTGGGCGGATACTCTGCGCGGTATATTTTATACGGGGCGCCGTGCGAGAGTTTGCGCGCTTCTGCATGCGGGCGCTATTTCTGTTGCCGACTGCAATTCGCGAGCGCTTTTCATGAACGCTCTCGCACCCCGCAGCTCTAAAATACGCTACGAGCGCTAAATTTTACGCACGTAGCCGTAGAGCTCAAACATAAACCAGCCGTCATGCCTAAACGGCTTATAAAATTTAAGGAGAAAATTTGGCTAAAGCTTTAAAAACCTTCATAGCCGCAGTTCTGGGTTTGCTCTTTTGTGTAAAGGTACTGCCGATTTTGGCGGTATTTTTTGCGTTTAATTCTTTCTTTGATAAAGATGATATGGAGCTGGATAAAGCCCCGTTAATGCAAAACTACGAGCAAAATCGCGAGAAATTCCTAGACCTGTTAGCTTTTGCAGGTCGCAACTTCCCTAAAAATTTGCGCGTTACGATCCAGAGCACCTACGGCGATGAGTATATTTGGATCGATTTGGACGGCAATAAGACGAAATTTTATTCAAATTCCATTTTCGGGGGTAATGCGCCGGGTATCGGCGAGGGGTTAAAGCTCATCGGTTGGGAGAAAAAGACGTTTGCAGAGCTAAAATCAAAGCTCGCGGCGATAAACACCAGAACCATCGTGCTAAATAGAAGCGGCGACAGCAGTGCGCCTTGGGCAGAGATCACCTACCGATACGTGGAGCACTTCACCGATAGCTATCAGTTTTATGCTCCGGATAGCCCGAAACTCGCCGAGCTATATGCCAAGGGCTGCTCGAAAAAATTTCAAAGCGACGGCGTAGTGTTTTTATTCGAAAACACAATGTCTGGCTCATATAGAGCGTTCTGTAGTGGCGACGACGATAATAAGAACTTTTTGATCGAAAAGCACGATTTGTAGAACTAGGCTCGCGCAAGAAAAATTTGGCGCCTTAATTTGGGGCGCGATTGATAAGGCGTCGCGAGATTGCGCGGCCAAATTTAACCGTACGTTTGACGCTAAATTCCATCGCGCAAACAAAATTTAATCGTGCGGTTTGTCGTTAAATTTTGCCGCGGGAGCGAACTTAGGAGCGAACTTAATTGCACGTCCGCCGCTAAATAGTCGCGTAAGCTCTCGCTAAGCTCGACGTAAAATTTTAAGCCCAAGGCTTTCTGCTCCGAGTTCTGTGCGACTGCGAGATACAAACCCCGCGCGAAATTTTACCTAGCCACGCAAGCGCGTAAAGCAGAATTCTGCATAAAATTCTACGCAGAATTTCTTGCAAAATTTTAACTGACTATACGAGATGGAATTCTGGCTAGCTGCATACCGCGAAGCTTGAAGCGCAGATTTTAACCCTCGCTGCCGCAAAAACAAAATCCGCATTAAAATTCTATGAGGTAAAATTTCGCAGTCTTTCGCGACGGGTGCTTTGCTTTTTAGCCCCAGTCCTAAGCGCGTACGGCAAAATTCAGCGCGGCAAATTTTATTCCGCCCGCAAAGATCCGTCCCTTTAAAATTGTCAAAATTTAGCCATTTTTCGCTACACTTGCTAAAATTTTAAAAACGATTAAAGAGAGATTATGGACAGAATTGTAGAGATCGAAAAGATGCAGCTCGATGAGAGCGTGGAGAGCTCGCTGCGCCCGTCGAGCTTCGAGGATTACGTGGGGCAGGAGAAGATCAAATCAAACCTCGCTATCGCGATCGCCGCGGCGAAAAAGCGCGCCGACGTGCTCGATCACGTGCTTTTTTACGGGCCGCCGGGGCTCGGCAAAACCACGCTGGCGCATATCATCGCCGCTCAGATGGGCGCCGCTATCAAGGTCACCGCCGCGCCGATGATCGAAAAGGCGGGCGATCTGGCGGCGATTTTGACGAACCTACAAAGCGGCGACGTGCTTTTCATCGACGAGATCCACCGCCTAAGCCCCGCGATCGAGGAGGTGCTGTATTCGGCGATGGAGGACTTCCGCCTCGACATCATCATCGGCTCGGGTCCCGCCGCGCAAACCATCAAGATCGACATTCCGCACTTTACGCTCATCGGCGCCACGACGCGCGCGGGCATGATCTCCGCGCCGCTGCGGGATCGCTTCGGCATGCAGTTTCGCTTGCAGTTTTACACGCACGCCGAGCTTGCGCGGATAGTGCAGATCGCTTCTGTTAAACTCGGGAAGGAGAGCGCGGCAGACGCCAGCGCCGAGATCGCGCGCCGCTCTCGCGGCACTCCACGTATTGCGCTAAGGCTACTGCGCCGCATACGCGATTTTGCCGAGGTGCGCGACGAGGGCGCTATCTCGCACGATCGCGCGCGCGAAGGGCTCGAGGCGCTGGGCGTGGACGAGCAGGGCTTTGACGAGATGGATATAAAATATTTGGAAATTTTATTTGACGCCAAGCGCCGCGCCTTGGGGCTTAGCACGATCGCGGCGGCGCTTAGCGAGGATGAGGGCACGATCGAGGACGTCATCGAGCCCTATCTGCTCGCCAACGGCTACATCGAAAAGACCGCCAAAGGCCGCATCGCAACCGATAAGGCGCGCGAGGCGCTCGGTCGCGTGCTAAAGACTGCGGAGAGAAATCTGTTTGAGGAGTGATCTGCGGGTTTAAAATTTAATCGGGCTCGGCGGGTACCTAAAATATTATTTCTATCGGCTGCTTTCCCTTTAGTTTAAATTTAGACGGGCTTTGCGGCTGCCTAGTAATGTGTATGCCGCGCGTCGCCCGAGAGGGTTGTTTGCTCGGCGAGTGCTTGGACGTACGCTTTGTCGCTAGCCTGCTACCTTTAGTCTTTTAAATTTTATCCAATAAACATACCCGCTGCCGCATGCTGTATGTGCGAGAACGCCGCTCGTAAATTTTATGAAATTTCAAAATTTAATCTAAATCTGATAAAAAAATTTATAAAATATGTCATCAAATTTCAAAAGGATAAAATTTGCCGACGCCAAAAGACAACGCCGCAAGCCGCAATGAAAACCTGGCTGAAAAGATAGCTCAAAATAACGCTGAGAATAACGCTAAAGGCGAGGCTCAAAATTTCACTGAAAATCAGACTGTAAATAACGCCGAGATTAAAATCAAAGCTGCCGCCGAAAGCGAAGCGGTCATCAAAAACAAAGCCGAAGCCGCTGCCGAAAATCAAAGCGAAAGTATAGCCGAAACGGGCAAAGCCGCCGGAGCAAATACCGGCGCCGATAAAGCAGGCGCAGCTACGCTAGACGCCGCGGAAGGCAGGACTAAAACTGCCGCCGAAAATCAAAGCAAAAAACGGGTCGAAACCGACAGAGTCTCATCTGCTGGTGCTTCCGCGCTTAGCGACGCTGCCGAAGCCAACGAAACCTTCTCGGCTAATGCTTCCGCGTTAGGCGACGCCGTCGCTTCCGGAGCCGCTGCGGGCATGAAAGCAGGCCTTGCCAAGGCTAGCGGGCGCGCGAAAACGAACAAGATATTTTTTATCGGCGCAACCTTGCTGATGTTTTGCTGCGTGATCTATCTGTTCTCGCCGTTTTTGATGGTGATCGCAATCGGCGTGCTGATGGCGGTGGCGACCTCGGGCCTGCACGCTAAAGTAACGAAGCTGTGCCGCGGCAGGCGCACGCTAGCCTCGGTGCTTAGCCTGTTTTTGCTCTGCGCGCTTTTTTTCGTGCCTTTCATCTATGCAGTGATCGAGATCGCCAAAAACGCCGCGAGCTTCGATATGGCGCGCCTAAACGATGCACTTAGCTATGTTCAGAGCCTAAACATCAAGCTGCCCGGGCCTTTTGAAAAATTTGATACGCAGTTTCGCTCGTTTTTGGCAAACCTAGACGTCGCGGGTCTGGCGAAGCAGATCATCTCCTACCTCTCGGTCGTCGGGAAATCCAGCGCAAAATTTATCGTCGATATGGTGCTTATCATCGTGTTTTGCTTTTTTGCATACCTCTACGGCGAAAGCTTCAAGCGCTTTTTCAAAAAAATTCTACCCGTCGAGCCCGCGCAGATCGATTATATCTTTTCCGAGACGGCAAATACGATGAGCGTCGTGTTTTACTCGACCATCTTCAACGCCGTATTGCAGGGCTTTTTGTTTTCGATCATCGCGGGGATCTTCGGCTTTGACGCGCTGCTGATGGGGGTGCTTTTCGCCTTCTGCTCGCTCATCCCCGCAGTCGGCGGCGCGCTCATCTATGTACCCACCGCGCTATACGTGCTAGCGGGGGGCAGTACCTCGGGCGCGATCGTGATAATGGCGTATTGCGTGATACTGATCTCGACGCTCGCGGACAGCTTCGTAAAGCCGCTCGTGATAAAATTTATCAACTCGCGCCTGGTCGAAAACCCCGCAAATATCAACGAGATGCTGATCTTCTTCTCGATGCTTTCGGGCATCAGCACGTTTGGGTTCTGGGGCGTGATCTTGGGGCCCGCGATTTTAACGCTATTTATCGCGGTGCTAAATTTATACGATTATCTAAAAAAGATAGAATTCGAGTAGGGCTTGCGCCGCTTAGCGCTTTTAAATTTATGAAAATGTCGCCCGTAAAGCGCAATGCCCAGCACGCCCTTGCGGCTCTTGCGCCCTTGCGCCTTTGCGCAGGTTTAAAGGCTTTAAATTTAAAGGCGAATTTTAATTTCGGCGCACCGCTAACTCTCTTTGAGTGCCCGCAGTATAAATTTTAAAATTTAGCTTCGGCGCGGAATTTCTACGCCTAGGAATTTTAAAATTTATGCTCTTGTTTTGAAATTTAAAAAATTCTTATCTGCGCCGTAATGTCCGTGCGCCTAACAAAGGACTACGATACTAGAGAGCAATACGCGCGCTAAATTTAGCGTGTTTGACGGCGGCTGAGCTCGCTCGATGTTTTTTACGGGCATCTCAAGCCTGCGCGCAGAAGTAGTTTCTGCTGGCGGTCGGCGTCCCGGTCGCCGTATTTTTATAGCGTCATCCCAAGCAGACGGGCGTCGCAGCGGCTATAGGCCGTGGCGCCAGACGGCAGTCGCTACGGCACCGCCTTTTATGCGGCGTCTGATTTGGTGCGGCATGTTTTTTATGCGACGTAAAGCATAGCGCTGCGCAGAAATTTCATAAATTTAATTCGTCCGTCGCTTTTAAAATTCTGTATCGTCATAGAGTCTAATTGTAGATTTAAATTTACGGCTAAATGCAAGGCGGCGGATCAAAGGCGTAAAAATCGGCTAGGAGCGCAAAAGCGGCGTCGGGCTAGAGATGCAAAAACAGGCTAGAAGCGGTAAAGATGAGTTGGAAAAAATTTCAAATTCCGTGGGCGCAGATAAAATTTATACTGAAAATTTACCTAGTAGTGCAGAAACTGCCAAAAATAACAAAATTTAAGCGAAAAGCACCAATAGAGCGGTGGCGGCGGTCTAGACCCGCACCTTGCCGCCGTATTTGATCTGGCTCGGGTCTTTTTCGTCCAGCTCGCGCATTATCTGCTCGCCGTTGTCGGAGTTTGCCGCGGTGATGTCTGCGTCCAGATCGGAGTATGAGTAGATCATCATCGCCTCGCTTACGCCCTTTATAGCCTCTATCGCGCGAAATGCGGCGATCTCGTCATCGAAGCTCTCCACGCTAATCGTGGCGACCGCCTTGCCGTTCTCGCACGCTACGAACTCGCAGCCGCCGATGCTTTGCAGCTCTTTACGAAACTCCGCTATATCGGTATCTGCGCCTAGATAGATTACGACGCTTGAAATATTCATTTTAACTCCCAAAAGTAGATATATCTATTGTACCCCGAGCCCACGAGATAATCTCCTTCGAAAAGCAGATAGTTGATGATATCGTTATCTAGCTCAATGCTGCGGACGATCTCGCCTGCTTTATCGATTACGCGCACGCCGTTACCAACGGTAAAAGCGCCCAGTTCCGGGCTTAGCGCCACGGCAAAAACTGCAAAATGGGCGTTATAAAATTTAGCGAAATCGCCGTTTTCGTAGTAGCACGATCTTTCTTTGTCGTTCGAGCCGCTCATCATGCGATCGCCAAGTAGTGCCACGGAGTAGATTCCGTCCTTGTGCAGGGACTTTTGGCTCATAAGCTTTTTCGCTTTCGCGTCGAAATAAAATACGATACCGCCTTCGCACGAGATTAGTAGCGTCCCGCTAGCGCGGTCGTAGGCGCTGCCGCCCAAAGACGCGATGGTGAGCTTTTGCTCGAAGCTTACCTTGCCGCTAGGTAGGTCGAAGTATAAAATTTCGCTACCAAGACCTAGCAAAATCACGGTATTTTCGTCGTAGAAATAGACGTTTTTGATCCCCGTCATCGGCAATTTATAGTGCGTAATCTTGCCGCCTGCAAACACGCCAAGCATCTTTTCAAACGCGTCGCCGTTATACAAAAATGCGTATTTTTCGCCTAGTTTATCGACGTCGAATATGGTAGCGCCCATCGGCTCGTCTAGGTAATTTTTGGACGAGGGCAGGGCGAAAATTAGCGTCTTGGAGATTGCGCTCGATGCAGAATTTAATGCCGTAGAATTTTCAGCAGAATTTTGCTTCGTAGAATTTGCTGCGGTTGAATTTGCTAAGGAATTTACGGCAGCGGAATTCGCAGTGAAATCTCCCGTGGAATTTACGCTCGCTTTTGCATTGAAATTATGCGCCGCATTGAAATTTGTGCTTGAGGCGGAATTTTGATCTACAAAATTTTGTCCGGTTGCAGAATTTCGCGCGGAATTCTCCGCGGAGCTAATGGTGATTTTATAGAGCTTGCCGTTGTCAAGCCCTGCGTAAATTTCGCCGTTTAGATTTTTTAGCACCGCGACATTTGCGTCAAGCTCTAGTATGAATCTAGCGTGTTTGATCTTTGCAGGCGCATCTATGCCCGCAGCGCCGCTAGGCGTCGCGACGCCGTTACCGGCATAGATGAAGCAGGCGCAAAGTAGCAGCGGTGGTAAAAATTTCATCGCGCGCTCCTACTCAACCTCGGCGCCTTGATTTAGCGTATCTATGAGATTAGAAGTGGAATTTGCGTCGCTAAACCTGCTAAAATCAGCCTTAAAATTATTTTTCACGAGCGGATCGGTCTGGGCTTGCGGCACGTGGCATTGAGTGCAGTTGAATCTCTGCTCGGCTAGCGTGCCGTTTAGATCCGCGCCTGTGCGAAAGTCCACCAAGTGGCTTTTTGGAATCGGCGTAGAGCCTACATCCTTAGCGACATCGGGCATATGGCAGGTTACGCACATATTGTTATCCTTTGTGATCGGCACGAGCCCCTCTAAGCTGTGCGGTATGAGCGGCGGAGCGTTTTCGAAGCTGCGCTCGATCTTTGAAGCGGCGCCCGGAGCGTCCTCGCTATATTTGAAATCGGGCAGGGAATTTTTATTTTGCGCCGATTCGTCCACGCTTTTTATAAAGCCCAAGCTGTCGGCATCTATAGATGCCGTCTTGTCCGCGGCAAATAGCGCCGCACAGCATGCAAGAGCCAAGCCTAAAACCATTTTTTTCATTTTTTCACTCCTAATATACTAAAATTTAACGCATCGTCGTCGCATACGTCGATGCAGTGCCCGCAGCTGATACACTCGCTGCTAACGCGCCCGTTTTCGCGCCCAACCATCTTAAGCACCTGCACTTCGGGGCAGACCATTTTGCATTTGCCGCACATCGTGCATTTATCAACCTCGTGGCGAACGCGAATGACGCTAAAATAGCTAAGCGCAGCCCAAAATCCGCCGAGCGGGCATAGCCGCGAGCAGATAGTGCGATCGCCTGCAAAAATTTCAAAAACCACGATCAGTAGCGCGATCGCAAACGCACTAGCACTCAGCGCTATGACGGCGCGCGCGAAAAGCGAGATAAAATTTATGCTCTCAAATGCCGCAAAGCCGAAAGCTCCGCTGCAAACTAAAGCTAGCACCGCTAGGACGTAGCGAGCTTTGCGATTTACGTTTAAAATTTTGGTGTGCACGCCAAATTTTTTACGAAGCCACGCGGCAAGATCGGTTAGTAAATTTATCGGGCAAACCCACGAGCAATATAATCGCGGCGCTATAAGCGCATAAAATGCTCCTACGATAAGCGCTCCGATAACCGCTGTAGCGCCTAAAGAAAAGCTAGCTAGCAGCATCTGCGCCGTCGCAAACGGATCGCTTAGATTAATCGTGCCGAAAAGTTTCGACGAGCTTAGATTGCCCTTTAGAATTCCTGATAAAATTCCGTTTTCGCTCGCGGCTTTGAAGGCGAAATTATTTCCCAAAATAAAAAGGACTAGAATAGAAATTTGGCTCAAACGCCTTAAAATAGTGTATTTCATTGCCTAGTCCCCTCCATTAGATCGTCCTCGTTTAAGTAGTCCTTACTCTTTTGAGGATCGAGCTTGATTTTGGTGTCTGCGTCCTTTAGCTTCGCGTCGTCGCCCTTGATCCAGCCTTTGACGTAGTTATCGCTGGAAATTCCTATGACGCGCTCGCGTTCCACGACGCTGATAGCCGCCTTTTTTGTGACGCAGGCATGCTCGCACTTACCGCAACCCGTGCAGTAGTCGCTATCTACGACGGGCACGAGTAGGGCGTGCTTTTCGGTGCGGTTGTTGTGGCGGTAATCGATCCTAAGCGCCTTGTCCATTACGGGGCAGCTTCGCACGCACGCATCGCATTGGATACCCGCATAAGCGATGCAATGCTCGGTATCTATGACCGCAACGCCCATTTTGGATAGACGCACGTTTAGCTTAGAGTTTTCGCTCACTAAATTTTTATCTAGCGCGTCGCTAGGACAGGCTGCGACGCAAGGTATGTCGTCGCACATATAGCACGGAATTTCGCGCGGGATAAAAAACGGCGTGCCGTTTGCAATAGCGTGATCGCAAAAGCTCGCAAGCTTAAGCGTATCAAATGGGCACGCCTCGACACAAAGTCCGCACCTTAGGCATTTGCTAAGAAATTCTTTCTCGCTTATAGCTCCGGGCGGGCGGAGTCTAGCGTGCTCGCCGGAGTTTGCGACTCCGAGCCCCAGAACGCCTACGCCCGCAGCTAAAGAAAGAATGCCTAAGACCTCACGCCTATCCATAATTTATGCCTTGTAAATTTTAACCGCGCATTTTTTGTAGTCGGTCTCTTTTGAAAGCGGACAGGTATGATCGAGCGTGACGCGGTTGATATAAACCTTCTCGTCAAAAAACGGCACGAAAATAAGCCCTTTCGGCGGAATATTACGTCCGTGGAAGTCCACGCGCGCTTTTACCTTGCCGCGGCGCGACTCGATCCAGACGATTTCGTTTTGTTGTACGCCGATTTTGGCGCCGTCGGCTTCGCTCATATAGCATCTTGCTTCCGGTACGGCGCGATAAAGCTCCGGCACGCGCATAGTCATAGTGCCCGTATGCCAGTGTTCCAGCACGCGACCCGTACATAGCCAGAAAGGATATTCCTCGCTTGGCACTTCTACAGGATCCATATATGGACGGAAGAAAATTTTAGCTTTATTGGCAAGGCTTGTTTTCTCTTCGCCTGAAGTAGCAGATTTCAGATCGCCGCTAGGAAGCGCCGCTTTGGCGTTGCCATAAAAGGCAAAGTCGCTATCAGGAGCCGCTTTTTTAGCATAAGGATCGTATTGGGCGTTAAAGCGCCAAAGCGTTTCTTTGCCGTCTACGACCGGCCACCTAAGACCGCGCACTCGGTGATAGGTATCGAAATCGGCTAGGTCGTGTCCGTGACCGGTGCCGAATTTTCGGTACTCCTCCCAAAGATATTTTTGGATAAAAAAGCCATATCCTTTAAATTCTTTGCCGTCGCTGCCGATTACGCCACGAGAGTCGCCGTTTACTTCGGAGTTATCGAAGCTTGCCATAATCAGATCTTTTGCCGCGAAAGCCTGAGCGTCTTTGTTTGCAAAGAGCACTTCAAATAGTGTAGTCTCTGGCGTATAGCCGAATTCTGAAATTTTATCTAATACGTTTGGAAGCGTAAGCTTATCATTTACTTTAACCTCGCCCCAGAAATCCTTGAGTTTGAAGCGCTTGGAAAACTCTAGCATCTGCCACGTATCGCTCATCGCGTCGCCCACAGGAAGGACCTGCTGTCTCCACCACTGCGTTCTGCGCTCGGCATTGCCGTATGCGCCCCATTTTTCGTAGATCATCGCGGTTGGCAGGATTAAATCGGCTACCTTCGCGCTTAGCCCCGGATATGGCTCGCTTACTACGATGAAGTTATCCATCTCGCGCGCCGCTGCGATCCAGTGGTTTGCGTTGGCGATCTGCTGCCACGGGTTATTGACCTGTACCCATATCCATTTTATCTTGCCGTCTTCGAGATTGCGCAGAGCCTGCACGTAGTGCGCACCCGGTTTTGGGTTTATCGTGCCCTCGGGAAGCTTCCAAATTTTTTCGGAAACCTTTCTGTGAGCCGGATTTGCCACGACCATATCAGCAGGTAGGCGGTGAGAAAACGTGCCCACCTCTCTAGCCGTGCCGCAAGCGCTAGGCTGACCGGTAAGCGAAAACGCTCCGCAGCCAGGTTTGGCTTGCTTGCCGAGAAGGAAATGCACCATGTAGCTTTGCTCATTGACCCAAGTTCCTCTTGAGTGCTGATTAAAGCCCATCGTCCAAAAGCTTACTACTTTGCGATCTTTTTCTATATAATAATCTGCCAGCTGCTTTAGCTTGGTCTTAAACGCCTCTAAATCCTCACTTTCGTCACCCTTAGCTAAAGGCGCTACGAAATCTAACGTGTAAGGTTCTAGCGCTTTTTTAAATTCTTCGAAGCTTATGAGCCAGTGAGCATCTGATTTGTCAGAGTGTTTGTTTTCGAGTACGTCGCCCTCTTTCATACCCAGATATGCTAAGGTAACGCCCTCGGATTTGCTTAAAATTTTAGATTTTTGCTTAGCCGCGGTATCAAGCTCGGTCTTGCGGTATTTTTTATGATTTATATCTTCTCGCAAGCCGTAGCCGATATCCACAGGGCCTGTAGCGAACACACAGTGCTCTTTAATAAATTTCTCATCTATCATATCCGGGTGATTGTAGACGATCTCCCTTGCTATGTAGTTCCATATCGCCAAATCGGTATTCGGACGGAATATAATTTCGATATCGGCGATGTTTGAAGTGCGGCTAGAGTAGGTCGAGAGATTTATAACTTTTACGCGGTCCGGGTTGCGAAGCTTGTGGTCGGAGACGCGAGACCAAAGTATAGGGTGCATCTCAGCCATATTCGCGCCCCAGGCGATGATGGTATCGGTTAGCTCGATATCGTCGAAAACGCCCGCAGGCTCGTCAATGCCGAAGGTTTGCATAAAACCTACGACGGCGCTGGCCATGCACTGGCGAGCATTAGGATCGAGATTATTGGAGCGAAAGCCCGCCTTTACTAGCTTTGCTGCGGCGTAACCTTCCGGGATCGTGTATTGACCGCTGCCAAGTACGGCAAAGCCCTCGGGACCGCCTTCGTTATAGGCGCGTCTGAAATGCTTCTCCATTTCGTCGAACGCTCGTTGCCAGCTGATCTCTACAAATTTACCCTTTTTGTCAAATTCCCCCTTGGAATTTACGCGCAAAAGAGGCTTGGTAATGCGATCGGCGCCATACATGATCTTGGCGTTGAAGTAGCCTTTGATGCAGTTTAGACCGCGATTTACGGGCGCTAACGGATCGCCTTTGACCGCTACGATCTTGCCGTCTTTGGTGGCTACCATAATGCCGCAGCCGGTGCCGCAGAAGCGACAGGCCGCCTTGTCCCAGCGCCAGCCTTTTTCGGCTTCGTCCGCAGCGCTTAGTCCGCCAGGCAAGCTGATGCCCGCAACGCTACAGGCAGCCGCTGCTGCAGAGCTTTTTATAAAGTCTCGTCTATCCATGAGATTAACCTTTCGTTTAGAATTAATTTCTACTAAGATTTTGAATAATAGCATAAAAAAACAGCTTAGTCTAGATTAAAATCAAGGTTTTTTCTGCAATGAATTTCAGATATAAAATAGTAATTTTATAAATTTTAAATTTAGTGGCTTAAATTTTATCAGGATAGCGAGTTTTTGATAAATTTTAATATAGATTTTCATTTAATTAAATTAATATATT
>NZ_CALIJF010000058.1 GCF_938018035.1 uncultured Campylobacter sp.
AATTTATAGTGAATAAAACGGATCACGCGCAAAGAGCACGTTCTTAAAAGAGACTTGCCGCGCCCTGCGTACTCGTCATCTCGTTTGAGATATTTGCGGCGCGCGGTACTTAGAATTTTAACAATAAAATTTTACGAAATTAATTTGATTTGTATTTTCTTGCCGTACAGGAGATTGTTTTAACAAGCGGCGCAACGCCAAATTTTAAAAGTCAAAATTTCGCAGTGTAAATTTTAGCTAGCTTGCCGCCGGCGTTACTTACGCAAGCGGCAGCAAAAGCAACGCCACGTTAATCATGCGTTATTTTGCAAATTTGCGCCTCGGTCGCAGTTGTGAGGTCCTTCGGCGTAAGAGCGATTTGTTTTCCGCGCACGCCTGCGCTAACGTAAATTTTCTCCTGCGTTAGCGCTTTTTCATCGATGAAAGTACGGAAGTGCTTTTTCATCCCAAGCGGCGAGCAGCCGCCCCTGACATAGCCCGTGACCTTTTGCAAATCCTTCAAATCCATCAGCTCGCAACGCTTTACCCCGCAAATATGCGCGAGCGCCTTGAGATCCAAATTTAGATCGCCTTGCAGGCAGGCCACGACGTATTCGTGATCCGCCGTGCAAACTATCGTTTTATAAACCCGCTCGATCGGCTCGTTCACGCTGTTTGCAACATGCACCGCGTCTAAATTTAAAGGATCAACCGTATATTCTTTGATCTCGTAGGAGATTTTCAGACCGTCCAGTACGCGCGCGGCGTTCGTCTTTGAACTCATTTCGCCTCCTTAAATTTAATAGCGGATTTTGTTTTCTTTTAGAAAATCGCGCAGATCTTCGTATTCGCTCTGATCGAAATAGCGCCATTTGCCGGGCTTTAGAGTTCCAAGCGTCATTCTACCGAATGCCGTGCGCTTAAGCTCCACGACGTCCAGATCAAAATAACCGAAAAATCTACGCAGCTCGCGGTTTTGTCCCTCGTTAATGATCGCTTTTATTTTCGTATAACCGCCGCTGCTAGGCATTATGCGGTAGCCCAAGAAGGGCTTAAATTCCATCGATTTGATCTTACTTTTAGCGTGCGCACCTTTGCTCGCATCTGCAGCAAAAAAACCCTCGCGGATCGCCGTTACTACCTCGTCCTTCACCTCGCCTTTTACCTTTAGATAGTACTCTCGCTCGATGTCGCTGTTCATCAGCGCCGTAGCGATCGCGGGTGCATCGGTTAGCAGCAAAAGCCCCTCGCTTGCAAAATCCAAACGCCCCACGCTAACAAATCTGCTAAACCCCTCCGGTAGGCTATCGTAAATCGTCCGCCTGCCGCGATCATCCTTTTTAGTAACTAACTCGCCTTTGCGTTTGTTATAAACGATCATCGTAAATTCCGTCTTGGGCTTGATAAGGCGCGAGCCGATGCGGATCTTCTCCTCGCCGCTAACCTCGATGAAATCGCTAACGACGCGGCCGTTAATGCTAACCTTGCCCTGCTTGATTAGCTCGTCCGCCTCACGACGTGAGTAGCCGGTGTTATGAGAGATAAATTTATTCAGACGCATCTTTTGCATTATTTTAGCCCCAAGCTAGTTAGATCGTGAATATGCAAGATCCCTGCAGGCACGCCATTTTCTACCACGGGCAGGACTTGAATTTTAAACTGCTCGATCAAATTTAGCGCGTCTATCGCGAGCATATTTTTATCGTCCAGCATTTTAGGATTTTTGGTGGCATATTTCAGCGCGCCGTCATTGATGTCAAAATCCTCTCGCATCAGCGCGCGGCGCAGATCGCCGTCGCTCAAAATCGCCTCGAGCGCGCCTTTTTCGTTCACTAACAAGACGGTGCCGAGCTTTCCGTGAGTCATAACGTCGATAGCTTGTTTTAGGCTGGCGTTACGGCTTGCGACTGGTAAATTTTTGCTTTGCATCACGTCTTTTACTTTGACGAAAAGCCGCTTGCCGAGGCTGCCGCCTGGGTGAAAATTTGCAAAATCCTCCTTGCCGAATCTGCGCCGTCTCATCAAACAGATCGCTAACGCATCACCCAAACCGAGCGTTAGCGTCGTAGAAACCGTCGGCGCGGCGCCTAGCGGGCAGGCCTCTTTGACGATATTTAGGCTTATGAACTCATCGCAAACCTTGCCGAGCGAGCTGTTTTTATCGCGCGCCATCGCGATGATCTTTACGCCAAAGCGTTTGAGATGAGGTAGAATTCTAACCAGCTCCTCGCTCTCGCCGCTAAAACTGATCGCGAGCACCATATCGTCCTTACCGATCATGCCCAGATCGCCGTGCAGCGCCTCAGTAGGGTGTACGAAAAACGACGGCGTGCCGGTACTGGCAAGCGTCGCGGCGATCTTAACGCCTATGTGGCCACTCTTACCCACGCCAGTGACGATTACCTTGCCTTTGCAAGCTAGGATCAAATTTACGGCTCGCTCGATCTCTGTACCGATAAGATCCGCATGCCGCAAAAGCTCCGCTCCTTCGAGCCTCAGCACCTCTCGTGCCGTATCTAAAATTTCACTCATTCAACCTTCTTTTTAAAATTTGCTTCCATTTATACCTCTTTGCGCCGCGCCTAAATTTGCGCTACGCGGAATTTCACGCCTTTGAAATTTGCACCATAAATTCTAATCTACAAAATCACGCGCCGCCCTGCCCGCTTACCGCAGGCTTGCTAGACGCTTTTTAAATTTTACTTTACGCCGAAATTTTGCGCTTAAAATTTTATTCGCCACTTTAAAATTTTCACGTCATAAAACTCCCTCACATCGCAAAATTTCACGCCCGAGAGCTAACCCGTGCCATTAAAATTTCATTGTCGGCCGCAGATCGAATTCGCCTTGCACGCTGAATTTAGCCGCGCTTACATCAAATAAATTACCGGCACTATGGTCGGGTATTTTTTGATCTTTCTAAAGATGTGCTTTCGCACAGCCTGGCGGATCTTGCCCTCCAGCGCCCAGTGATCGAGTAGAATTTCATCTTTTAAATTTGCCAAAAACTGCTCGATGATGCCCTGCATCTCTTTGGTAAAGTGCGCCGTTTGGTTATCGGCAACGAGCCCGTAGGTGATGACGCGCGTCTGGATGAGCCTCTTTTCGTTTTTGTCGATCTGCGCGATGATGACCGCGACGCCCGCATCGGCTAAATTTTGGCGGTGCTTGACGATCTCATCAGAGATCTGCTTGTTGATCTGGTTGTCGATAAAAACCTTGCCCGTCTTGACGGTCTTGACGCGCTTTAGATATTTTTCGCAAACCTCCATCTGATCGCCGTCGTTCATCAGATAGATATTTTTCTCCTCGATGCCGCACTCCATCGCGGTCTCTTTGTGCTTTACGATGTGGTTGTATTCTCCATGTACGGGTAGGAAAAATTTCGGCTTTATCAAGCGCAGCATGAGTTTTTGCTCCTCGATCGAGGCATGCCCGCTTACGTGTATCTCGCTGAAGTCCTGATACGCGACCTTTGCACCGCTTTTTAGCAGGTAGTTAAGCACGGTCGAGACGCTGCTTTCGTTGCCCGGGATTGCTTTGGCGCTGATGATTACCTGATCGGTGGATTTGATTTTAATGTATTTGTGCTCGTCCGTCGCCATGCGGTACAACGCACTCATCGTCTCGCCCTGCGAGCCGGTAGTAACGATTAAAACCTCATTATCGGGGTATTTGGAGACCTGATCGGCATCGACGAAGATTTTTTTGTCTAAATTTACATAGCCGAGCTCCATCGCGGTAAATAAATTTCGCTCCATGCTTCGTCCGATGACGCAGACCTTGCGGCCGTATTTTACGCCGCGCTCTATAGCCTGATAGACGCGGTGGATGTTTGAGCTGAAGGTGCTCATTATCACTCGCCCCTTACAGCTTGAGAATATCGTATCAAAGGTCTTGCCTACCGAGCTTTCGGACTTCGTGATCCCCTCTTTGTGCGAGTTTGTGCTATCGCTCATCAAAAGCATAACTCCGCGATCGCCGTAATACGCTAGGCGGTTCAGATCGGTCGGATAGCCGTCGATCGGCGTGTGATCGATCTTAAAATCGCCCGTGTGGATGATCGTGCCCGCCTTCGTCGTGATCGCAAGCGCGCTTGCATCGATAATCGAGTGCGTTATGTGGATAAACTCGACTTCAAAATCACCGATCTGATAAAGCTGGCGCTTCTGCACGGGGCGGAAGTAGCTGCGCTCAGCTTTAAGACCGTGCTCTTCAAATTTATTGCTTATCATCCCCAAGGGAAGCGGCGTAGCGTAGATCGGGAATTGAAATTCTTTGAAAAAATATGGCATCGCGCCGATATGATCCTCATGCGCGTGGGTGATAATGATGCCTTTGATCTTGTTTTTTATCTTGCGAACATAATCGAAGTCGGGGATTAAAATGTCCACGCCAAGCATACTCTCCTCCGGAAAGCTCATGCCCACATCGACGATGATCGCACTCGTATTGGTCTCAAAAACGGTCATATTCGCGCCAATCTCGCCCAGTCCGCCAAGCGGCGTGATACGCACCGTCTCATCGCTGCGATTAGCGTCTTTAAGCGGGTGCAGGCGCTCCTCGTGGATCAGCTTGTTTTGCGCGATCGCATCGTCCATCGCCTTTTGCCACGGCTCGTTGCCGGTGAGGCTCTTTGGCATATTTGAGCGTTTTTTGTGCTTTTTCTTTTTCTGCGAGTCCGAAGAGCTATCGTCCGCAGCGCTAGAATTTGCGCCTTTTGCGCTGCTGCTATTTGATTTTGCACGACCGTCGCGGTTTAAATTTGAACCGCCCGCGCCGTTTTCGTTGTTTTTTGGGTATGCGCCGCCGAAATGCGCACCATTCGCACCGTCCGTGTCGCCGCGGGACGAACCGCCCGAAAAATTTGATCCGTTGCGAGAGCCATTTTTTGGACCCTTTGAACGAGCGGAATTTTGCCCGTTTTTCGCGCCTTTGTTTTTGTGAGAACCGTTTTCATGCTCGCCGCCGAATTCCGTGCCGCCCGCAAAGCCCTCGCTAGCGATAGATTTTTTTAGATTTTCCTTGCGTTTTTTATAGCGATTGCTTTTTTTGAGTCGTTCGACGCCGTTTTCATTTCTGTTTTCTTCCATCTTTTGCCTTTAAATTTTTAAAAATTTCTAAAAAAAGGGTGGAATTTAACTCGTGCGCCCGAACTGTGGGCGGAATTTTCAAATTTAAAAAGATCTCTTCGGCTAAGCCTCTATCAAATTTTGCGCTTAAATTTTTAATAAGCGTCTTTCGCGGCGCGCTGAAAGATACGCGCAAAAAGCTTTTAAATTTCTCGTATTCATCGAGAGTTTGGAAACGAGCGCAACTTTTTACGCCAAGATCATCTTCGTTTATCTCGGTGCCTGGCTTAAAATTTTTGCCTTTTACTAGCCTAATCACCGATGAGGTCACCTTTGGCGCAGGCTCGAAGCAGCCGGGCTCAACGTCGAATAGAAGCTCGCAACCGCCCGCGAGATCCGCCAGGATCGAAAGAGCGCTAAAATCGCTCTGCCCGGCTCTAGCGCAGAATTTTAAAGCGACCTCCTTTTGGATCATCACCAAAAATCCGCTGCACAACTCATCGTCGATCGCCTGCAAAATCATCTTTGTAGCGACGTAGTAGGGCAAATTTGCGACCAAAAAATATTCGCCGCAGCCAAGACCCCGCTGCTGCCAAATCCGCAAAGCATCGCCCAAAACGAGCTCAAGCTCGCCGCTAGCGATCTGCTGCGCAAATTTAGCGCTTAAAATTTGATATAAATCTTCATCTATCTCGAAACTTTTTAATCTGTAAAATTCCAAAAGCTTGCGAGTTAAATCACCTAAGCCAGCCCCGATCTCAACGACATTCTGTACATTCTCGGGAATCGCTTGGATGATCTTGTTTAAAACGGCTTCGTCTTTTAAAAAGTTTTGCCCGAACTCTTTTTTCGCCCTAATCATCGCGAGAGTCTAGCCAAATTTTACTTATAAAGTCATTATGTTAAGTAAAATTTGGCTAAAATCATAAAAAATTTTATTATGAAGGGCTGCTTTGAATAGATTCGCAAAACGCATAATCCCATGCCTAGATGTCAAAGACGGACGGGTGGTAAAGGGCGTAAATTTCGTAGGTCTCGTGGATGCGGGCGATCCGGTCGAGGTCGCCAAACGCTACAATGAAGAAGGCGCGGACGAGCTGTGCTTCCTTGACATCACGGCGTCGCATCTGGGGCGCGATACGATCGTGGATGTCGTGGAACGGGTCGCGCGCGAGCTTTTTATCCCGCTAACAGTAGGCGGCGGCATACGTACAATCGATGATATCTCGCGCCTACTAAACGTCGGCTGCGATAAAATAAGCCTCAACTCGGCCGCGATAAAAAATCCGAATTTGATAGACGAAGCGGCGAATAAATTCGGCTCGCAGTGCGTCGTCGTCGCGATCGACGCAAAACGAAATTCGAGTGAAATTTCGCGCGGTAATTTATATGGCGCGGCGAGGAATTTGAGCGAGAGTTTGCACGACGGCGCACGAAATTCGGACGCGAATTTACGCAATGAGGCACAGAATTTTGGAGGGATCTCACGCGGCTCGCAGGATGAAATTTTAACTGGGAACGGCGAGCCTTGCGGCTATAGCGTTTTTATAAACGGCGGTAGGCTGGACACCGGCAGGGACGCGTTTGCCTGGGCGAAAGAGGCGCAGGAGCGCGGTGCGGGCGAAATTTTACTCACGTCAATGGACTGCGACGGCGTCAAAAACGGATTTGAATTAAATTTGACGCGGATTTTTAGCGCACTTGATATCCCCGTGATCGCAAGCGGCGGTGCGGGTAAAATGGAGCACTTCAAAGACGCATTTTTAGCGGGCGCGGACGCATGCTTGGCAGCGTCGATTTTTCACTTCAGAGAAATCGAAATCAAGGCACTAAAAGCGTATTTGCGAGAACAAAATATTGAAGTGAGACTGTAAATTTAGTCAGGTTTATACCGTGGGGTTGAAACTTAGCTGTCAAAGCGACTAAACAATTAATTTTATTTCAGCCCCTCTTTATCTTGCAAGTTTTTTGACAAGTATTATTTTGCTTAGGTAAAATTTATTCGTTTTAGCTAAATCATAAGCTTTTTTAAATACTTTTCCATCTTCTACCCGCCACCTGCGCTGCTACCACTATGGAAGATAATGGTACAGCTCTCATAGATATTTACTTGATTTATTTTAATTTCATCTGATACTTTACGACGAAAAAATTTCAAAATTTAGCTTTAAATTTATCGTTATTTTGCTATGATTAGAGAAAATAATGAAAGCGTGAATGCGTAAATGATAATCTCTGCCGGACGAAATGAAATTTTTAATTTTGCCCTGCCTATGGGCGTAGGGCTAATGGATATGAGTATAAATTTGACTAAATTTTTATGCGAAAATAGGCAAAACTTACCGAGTGAGATCATTTTCGTGGGTTCTGCAGGGCTATATAAAGAGGGCGAAATTCTAAAAATTTATGAAAGTAGATCGGCTGTAAACTACGAGATATCGGCGCTTTATGAGCTTTCATACTCTCCGATTAGCTATGAAATTATAGCTAGGAATTCTGCCAATGTTTCATATGAAACAATAACTAATAGCTCAAATTTTATCACGACCGATAAAAAATCCGCGCTAAAATTCTTTGAACGAGGTTATTTTTTAGAAAATATGGAATTTTTTGCGGTTCTCAAGGTAGCACAAAAATTTCAAATTCCCGCTTACGGAATTTTTTGTGCGACGAATTTTTGTGATTCAAATGCTCACACGGATTTTTTAAAAAATCACGCCGCCGCAAAAGAAAATTTAACTAAATATCTAAAAACTAAGGCATTAATTTGAAAAACATCTTTGATTTTACGATGAAAGAGCTTGAAAATTTCGTCGAACCAAAATTTAGAGCCAAGCAAATTTACGAATGGATTTACAAAAAGAATGTGGACGACTTCGCACAAATGCTAAATCTACCAAAAGAGATCCGTCAAAGTTTAGCCCAAAATTTTTATTTAGACCCCCTTAAATGCATCAGATCCGAAACAAGTAGCGACGGCAGTATCAAATACCTTTTCGCTCTCAAAGACGGCAAGACGATCGAAAGCGTTCTGCTACCGATGAAGGATGAGCTGCGAGATGAAAACGAAAAAGTTATAAGACACGCGCGCTACTCA
Organism: uncultured Campylobacter sp.; assembly: GCF_938018035.1. GTDB lineage: Bacteria > Campylobacterota > Campylobacteria > Campylobacterales > Campylobacteraceae > Campylobacter_B. The sequence continues at coordinate 8,149 of NZ_CALIJF010000058.1, forward strand.
ATCTGCGTAAGTTCGCAAGTGGGTTGCAAAATTGGCTGTAGCTTCTGTCTGACAGCAAAAGGTGGTTTCGTACGGAATTTAACTCCAGGCGAAATCGTGGCTCAAATTTGGCTCATCAAGAAAATGAACGCGATCCCGTACGAGCGCCGCGTCAATGTCGTATATATGGGGATGGGCGAACCGCTTAATAACCTAGACAACGTTGCCAAAGCCGTGCAAATTTTAAAAGAAAACGACGGACTCGCAATAGCGCCGCGTCGCCAAACGATAAGTACAAGCGGACTTTCTACGCAGATAAAAAAGCTGGGCGAAATGGATCTTGGCGTGCTGCTTGCAATCTCGCTGCATGCAGTGGATGACGAACTGCGTGAAAAACTAATGCCGATAAATCGCGCCTACAATATCGCATCGATCATGCAGGCGGTGCGCGAGTTCCCAATCGATCTGCGAAAGCGCGTGATGTTTGAATACCTAATGATCGATGGCGTAAACGATCGCCCAAGCGATGCCAAAACGCTAGTGAAGCTTCTGCACGGCATCCGCGCAAAAGTAAATCTGATCTATTTTAATCCGCACGAAGGCTCGAGCTTTGGCAGACCAAGCCCTGAAAATATGGTGAAATTTCAAGACTATCTATGCGCGCACGGCATAACATGTACGATCCGCCAGAGCAAGGGGCTAGATATCAGTGCAGCGTGCGGACAGCTCAAACAAAGAAATGAGCAGGGTAAAATTTTAGATCAAAATGGCGTCAATATGGATAAAATTTTAAAAAGATAGAAAAAAATCGGCGATTATTTTCAGACCGTAAGGCAGATCGGCAAAAAAATTTATAACGGAGTAGCAATGGATGCGCAAAAAATAATGGATGAGATCGGCGTCTTCTTAGACAGATCGCTGCTTAAAAAATCCTAGATTACAAAGGCGGAAATTATCCGCTTTATCGAGGCAAAATGGGCGGAGGCGGACGATGAGAAATACCGCGTCTACGACTCATACATCTACGCGGCGCGCATGGTGAATGAGTACAAATGGGCGGGCGACGCCCCAAATATGCTGCGCTGGCTAGGCGAGATGGATAAGCACGCCAGAAGCAATGAAAATCCGCCCTACGTGAGCGATTATTACAAGGGCGAATGCTGCTTGGAGTGCGGCGCAGAGCAGGAGGCGCTTAAATTTTTGCGCAAAAGCTACGAAGCGAATGAGGAGTATCTTTTCACTCGCAGCCCAAAGGTCGCGGAGTTTTTTAATGCACATCTTGCGGAACCTAAAATTTTGCCTAAATTTGAAGATGAGGAATACGAGGACTTTAGTTTCCCGCTGCGGCTGGAGTATTTCGGTAAAGCTTTAGAGCAAGAGGGCGAGTTTCGCTGCGCGTTTTTAGATGAAGACGGCGAGGAGACGGACGAGCCAAATCGCGCGCAATCGGACGCGCTAGAGCTTCTAAAGCAAAATCAGGAAGAAATTTTAACGGGCATCTTAGCTGAAATTTTAA
>NZ_CALIJF010000059.1 GCF_938018035.1 uncultured Campylobacter sp.
TACGGCACGAAGCGCGAGTCGCCGCCGCTCGTAGCGCCGATACTAGGCATCTGCACGCTGTGCGTCGCGTCAAAAATAACCGGTGCAAACTCGCGCATAATCGGCAGCGAGCGCATATCGACGATCAAATTTCCGTAGCCGAAGGTACTGCCGCGCTCGGTGAGCCAAACGCCGTGGCGGCGCGCCAGATCGTGCATCCCTTCGCCGCTCGGCTGCGCGGCGCTTATCGAGCCGTCTTGTGCATTGCAAGTATGAGAGAAGTTTGGCTGCAAGGCGCTTTGCGTTTCGCTTTTGTTATCGCTTTGTGCGGCACAAGGCGTCGCCGTACCTTTAGCGGCATTTTCGGCACCGCTTTTAGCGCCGCAAGTATGAATAAAATTTTGTGCGTCCTGACTGGTACTGCAAGAATTTTGCGCGCTTAGCGCGAAAGAGCTGCTATCTGCGTTGCTTCGAGCGCCGCTTTGCACGCCGCCAATTTCGGTATCGCTAAAGCAGGCGCCGTTTTTCGCGGCGTTTGTATCGCTAGATGCCGCGGCGCTTTGCGGGGTATAAGCCCGTGCGCTGCGAGTTTGCAGCACCTTTTCGACGCTGTGTTTCATCGCCTGCGGCGATAGAAACTGACCCTTTTTGATATTTACTACCGCTTGCGTGCTGGCTGCAGCGACGAGCAGGTCGGTTTGGCGGCATAAAAACGCCGGTATCTGCAGTACGTCGGCGACGCGCGCGGCGGGCTCCGCCTGGTAGCTCTCGTGGATGTCGGTTAAAATTTTATAACCGAACTTTTCCTTTACTTCGGCTAAAATTTCGCAACCGCGCTGCAATCCCGGACCGCGGAAGCTTGAGATGCTGGTGCGGTTAGCTTTATCGAAGCTGCTTTTAAAGTAAAATTCCACCCCGCTCATTTCGTTAAATTTGCGTAAACTTTCCGCGACTTTCATTATTAGCTCGCGACTTTCGATCACGCAGGGTCCTGCGATCAGTATCATGAAATATCCTTTTTTAAAATTTGCGCGATTTTAGCGAAATTTTACTAACTCTTAATAGGGCTTACCGAAAAATTTCTCGTAATGCTCATAAAAGCGCTTGTAGTAGGGGTTTGAGTAGCGTTTGCGCATGCCGTAGTTGTAGCACTCGATCGTGTCTTTGATATTTTTGTCTTTAGCATTCCAGCATTTGCGTAGGATTTTAGCGCATTTGGTGAGATTATACATCGGATTAAATATATAATCGATCTCGTTTTGGCTGAAATTTACGGCGTTTAGCTGCCCGAGCCCTACGTCAATGCTAAAGCCGTCCTCGTACAGATACTTGGCGATCTGCACGGCATAAATTTCGTTTGCCGGTATGATAGTAACGACCCATTTGCTGGAATTTAGGCTGTAGTTGCTCGTCTTGATGCGGATATTTTGATTGCGCAGACCCGCGAAATAATCGGCGTTTGCTTTGTTTGTCAAAAAGGAGATCGTATAGGGCTCGAAGTCGCTTTCGATTTTGACGATGGTGTATAAAATTTCAGGCTTTACCCCTTCGTTTTGCGCTACTGCGGCGATGGCGTTTACGATCTCGTTCGGCGAGTAAGCGGGGGCTTGAAGCGCCAAAGACAGGGCGAAAAGCAACTTTTTCATCTAAATTTACCGAGCCTTTGATAAAATTTTATGTCGCAAGTATAGCACAATTTCAGTCTTTTCATCATTGTTTAAGTGAAAATTAATCGTATTGGATATATAATCACATTTCTTTTTTAAACCCAAACGGTCGCTTAGCTCAGCTGGTAGAGCGCCACCCTTACAAGGTGGATGTCGCAGGTTCGATCCCTACAGCGACCACCATTTTGAAATCCTTGGATTTCATACTTCTTTAACACTTGCGCTGCGAGTGTGATTTTTGGTGCGACGGTAGTTCAGCTGGTTAGAATGCCGCCCTGTCACGGCGGAGGTCGTGGGTTCGAGCCCCATTCGTCGCGCCACTTCTTACGATGTCTTGCTAGCTCAGTAGGTAGAGCATCTCACTTTTAATGAGGGGGTCGTTGGTTCGAATCCAACGCAGGACACCACCCACCCAAATTTTCCCCCTATTTTTAGTTTTTTGATTTTTTTGAAAGCCCTGTTTTGAGGCTTCTTCAAATTTTTTCAAAAAAATTTCAAATGCTAAAAACGCTAGATTATACAGGTAGTTTAAGAGAAACTACTATATATTAAAAAATGTATAGTAGCTCTTAAGCTTGTTAAACTCTTTGGAA
>NZ_CALIJF010000060.1 GCF_938018035.1 uncultured Campylobacter sp.
TAAGTGCGTCGGCGAGCAGGGTGAGGAGTATAAAAAAGACTATTGCGTTAGGCAACTAAAAAAGTGTTTAAAGGACGATAAAAAGATTCGCGAATGTTCTCGCGGATTGTCGGGTCGCTAGAAGCGGCGATCGATTTGTGATCACGCCATATCCATATTCAATGGGCTATGTATCGCTTGGCTCGTTCGTATCACCAAAAGCTATTTTTGAGCCCTCTTGTATATTTTCGCAAATTTCATCGCCTAAAATTTTTCTCTCGAAGCTATCGTCTATAAGCGTCTTATAGCGTTTAAGCTTTTTGTATTCATCGCTATCAAGCAGGAATTTATAAATTGCTTTTAATTTATCCTCCATTTTTTGCGAGCTTAAATTTTCGTTTTTAACTCTTTGCATGAGCTTTTCGTATGATTTTGCTCGTTTTTTTAAATAGCTTTCGTCATCTGAATTTTCGTCAAATTCTACAAATTCTATTAAAAAATTCGTCAATCCAAGCCTTATCTGACTAACTCCATTTCGTATATCGTCCACTAGCTCTTTGCATTTTCTCTCATAATTTTCTGTCGCCATTTGTCGCCGAACCTTTCTGTAAAATTACGCTAATTATATCAAATTTTACAGAAAGGAGGTGATTAAAAATGAATACGTCAGATATGAGCCAGGACGAACTTGATTTGTGGTCGGATATAAATAATCCAAACAATGATGCCGATATGGACGATTGGGCGGATGCGCATAATCCAAATAACGATGATTATTTGGGTGATGACGACGAGAATGAGTGATTTTACAGTTGCGACCGGTTAAATTTTTTAGGTCGTCAAATTTGCATCAAAAGCCAGATTTGGCTTATAAAGGAGAAAAGATGGCAAAATCAGAAGTTAGACCGCCGAATGGTCCAAGCACTACCGGTAAACCTAGCGGTAAAGGTCGCGGAAATAATCCGCCAAAAAAATAGATACTCCTCCTTCGGGAGGAGATAAATTTAAGGAAAGAGTATCATTTCGAGGACTGCGATTTTACGCCGCTTGTCGCAAAGTTTGAAAATCTGGACAAAATAACTTTAGGTTTTGAGGAGCAAAAGACTAAACGGTCGGTAAAAGATGCATATCTAAATTTTGTTTTGCTAGATCGTTAAGTAGATAAAATTTTGTAATCTTGTAGATATCATTCAAGCATTTAAAGAAAAGTGCGGCAACGATGGCTATACTAGCAACGCTAAAATAGTAAATTTTTACAAAGGAATGGACGTAAGGTGAGTCCTGTTGATTAAGGTCCTTTCGTCTTGAAAAGATCTTTATGAAAGAAATACTTAAATTTTTAAGATTAAACTACGGCTTTAAAGGCGATCTTGCTGTAGTTTTAGTAATTTTGGATATAATCGCCCTTAAAAACTAAGGTAAAAAATGTTCATAGACAGCGTAAAGCTTAGCGTCAAATCGGGTGACGGCGGCGCAGGTT
>NZ_CALIJF010000061.1 GCF_938018035.1 uncultured Campylobacter sp.
AGCGGAGCAAGCGGCGCGGTGGGATTTGGCATAGGCGAGCGGCTGACGCTGATTTCGGCGTTTGCATACGCGCTTCATATCGTATTTACGGGCGTCTGTGCGCGCAAAAGCAATCTCTACGGCTTTGTGATCGTGCAGTTTATCTGTGTCTGCGTCTGTGCGCTAATCGCGGCAGTTTTCGTCCCGCACGCGGAATTTGAAGGCGAGATAAAGGTACTTGGGAATTTGATCTTTTCGCCGGGTTTCGATTTTGTTTTCGCGCTAGTTTTAACCTCGATCTTTGCCACCGTCACAGCGTTTGTGATCCAAACAATGGCGCAAAATCGCGGCGTAAGCGAGATAAAAACGGTGCTGATTTTCGCGCTGGAGCCCGTAAGCGCGGGCATAATGGGGTATGCTTTCGGCGAGAAGCTAAGTGCGCTTCAAATTTTAGGCGCGGCGCTGATACTCGCAGGTATCCTACTTAGCGAGCTGGGCGGGCTTTTAGGCGCGAAGTTTGCTAAAGATCGAGCTTGCAAAAAAGCAGACCGAGGCGACTAGGATTATCGAAGCGCCGCTGGTTAGATTGAGCTTAAAGCTCAAAATAAGCCCCGCCGCGCAGAAAAGCGCCGATAGCGCGCAGCTTATCGCCATCATCGAGCCTAGGCTTTTTGAAATTTTTTCGGCGATGAAGGGCGGGATCGTCATCAGCGAGATCACCAAGATTAGCCCCACGATCTGAATCGACGCGACCACCGCGAGGCTCGCCATCACTACGAGGACGTAGTAAAAGACGCTCGTATTCACTCCGCGCAGCAGGGCAAATTCCTTATCGAAGCTGATCGCTAAAAACTGCCTGTAAAAGCACGCCGTAAGCGCCGCAAATGCCGCTCCGCAAATGCCGATGAAGATTAAATTTTCGTGATTTATAGCTAAGATCGAGCCGAATAAAAAGCTCATCAGATCGGATTTGTATCCAGGCGTAAGATCGGCAAAGATTATCCCTAGCGCCATTCCAAACGCCCATATCGCGCCGATTACAGCGTCGAAGCGCTCGGTGTTTCGCAACGTGACGTAGGCGATGAGCAGCCCCAAAAACAGCGCAAATACGCTAGCTCCCAGCACGGGCGAGATGCCTAAAAATAGCGCGATGCCGATGCCGCCGTATGCGCCGTGCGCGATGCCGCCTGCTATGAAGCTCATGCGATTTATCACGACTAAAGAGCCCACGACGCCGCAGACTATGCTGACTAAAAGCCCGCCGAGTAGGGCATTTCGCATGAAATCGTAGGAGAGAATTTCAGCCATTTTCGCACTCCTTGCAGCAGCATTCATTAAGCGCGAGATCGACGGCGCAGAAGTGTCCGTGTTCGCGCCTAAGGTGATCTAAAAATTCCGCCCTGCCCCCCGGATCGATCTCATGAGTGTGCGCCGAGCCGTTTGCGACGTAAAGCGCGCGGTTTGCGTAATTTAGCGCAAGCTGCACGTCGTGGCTGATTAGAATTATGCCGCAACCGCTTTCGTTTAGGGATTTTAAAAGCTCGTAAATTTGAACCTGCCCCATCGTGTCGATGCTCGCTAGCGGCTCGTCGAGAAGTAAAATTTTAGCCTTCGCGCACAGCGCCCGCGCGATGTAAACGCGCTGTCTCTGGCCGCCGCTAAGCTCGCTGATACGGCAGTCTGCAAGGTCTTGCATGCCTACGCGCCCCAGGGCTTGCATGGCTTGCTCGCGCTCGGATTTGCTGTAAAAGCCGAAAATTTTCTTATCTATCAGCCCCATTAAAACGACTTCGAGCACGCTTATGGGAAAGCTTTTATTTATCGCGATAAACTGCGGTACGTAGCCCATTTGCGCTCTGGCAAGCGCGGGCGATCTGCCTAAAATTTCGATCGTGCCCGAGCTTGGTCGCAGCAGCCCCAAAAGCAGCTTTAAAAGGGTGCTTTTGCCGCCGCCGTTGGGTCCGAAAATCGCCAAAAAATCGCGCAGCTCGTAGCTTAAGTTTATATCTTTTAAAATTTCGCGTTTTTCGTAAGCAAAGTTTAAATTTCTTATCGTCACGTCCGCCATGAACGCCCTTTCGCCTAGATTTTGAAAGCATTTATTATAGCCCAAATTCGGAAAAATTGCCAAATTTTGCTATTATTACAAAAAATTTAAAGGCGAGCGGTGGAGAAAATCGGCGAAAAATCAGATGAAAATAGCTGGGATAAAAAGTCCGAAAGTTACGCTAAATTTAGCGGCGAGCCGGGCGATTTCGGCAAGCGGGTGTTTGAGATACTGCGCGGCTGGGGCGTGAGCTTTGCGGGCAAAAGCGTGCTAGACGTGGGCGCCGGCACGGGGGTTTACTCGCTGTATCTCGCGTCGCTGGGCGCCAAGGTTACGGCGATCGATAGCTCGGAGGGGATGCTGCGCGAGCTAAGGCGCAGCGCGCAGGAGTTTGGCATCAGCTTGCAAAACGTATTAAATTTAAGCTTTGCGGAGTTTTGCGAGCGGCTTAGCCGCGATGGTTTCAGGGATACGGCGGGCAAAAATTTTAAAATTTATCCGCGCCCGCAGAGCGAAATTTCAAACGCGCAAGCTCAAGAAGCGCAGGCTTTAAATTTAAAAGACGCTGTGAGCAAAAGCCGCGAGAGCGAAAATTTTAAAATTCCCGCAGTTTTTGACATCGCGTTTCTTACTATGAGCCCCGCGCTAAAAAGCACGGAGGATTTTGAGGCGTTTTTGGCTTTGGGCGAGCGAAAAATTTATCTAAACTGGGCGAGCGAGCGCAATTCATCGATGCTAGCGCCGCTGTTTGAGCGCTTCGGCGCAGGAGCTAAAAGGCTTGCTACCGCCGCCGAAAAGTTTGAGGCGCTGCTCGGGGCGCGCGACATCAAGTTTAAAAGCGAAATTTTAACCGAGAGGCGCGAGCAAAAACGCAGCCTGCAAGAAGCTGTGCAAAACGCCGCGTGGCACCTGCATATGGACGGCGCGGAGGCTAGCGAGCGCGAGATCGAGGAGCTTTTGAAAAAGCGGGCTAAAGGCGGGATGGTAAGCGATGAGATCGAAGCGAGCTTTAAGCTGTTTTATATTTAGCCTGGCGCCGGTTTTGGGGCTTTGCGGCAATCTTTTCTCACCGCTTGAGATGCCTAAATACGACCCGCAAAAGGCGCGGCTGGGCGCAAAAATTTTTACTGACGTAAGATTTAGCAGCAAAGGCCGCTCCTGCGAGAGCTGCCATAACTTCTATCTAAACGACTCAGGCGCTTCAGTGCGCGACGGACGCGTGCCTACGCTAATAAATTCTTATTACTTTGATCGCTACTTGGGCGATTATAATTTCGCGGGCTTTGAAGCGCGGATCGCGGCTTCTGTTTTTGGCACGAACGAGCTTGATGCGAGCGAAGATAGAATTTTAGAGCTTATCAGGAAGAATTTAGCCTACAAGCAGGCTTTTGAAAGTGCTTACGGCGAGGCGAATACGGCGAACTTCATTGATGCGTTGAAGGAATTTTTAAAGTCCAAAACGGCGATAAATTCCAAATTTGACCGATTTTTGCGCGGCGAGGTTAAGCTAAATGATGCCGAATATAACGGATATGTGCTTTTTGTGCGGCTGTGTTCGGCATGTCATAACGGCGTTAGCCTTGGCACCGGCAGCTTTACTAAAATTCGCCCAAGCACAGAAGAGGAGGATGCGCCTAGGCATAGGCTCACTTCCGATGGATTTGAGCTGCGCCGCGTGCCTAGCTTGCGCAATATCACGCAAACCGCGCCTTACGTAAACGGGCAGACGGATTTGCGTCTTGCGGTGCGGCAGATCGCAAAGGATCTGCTAAAATACGATCTTAGCGATGGGGAACTTGATGCTTTGATGAGCTTTTTGGCTACACTTAAGGGCGAGATGACGGAGGCGCAGGATGAAAGATAAGATAATGTGGGCTTTGATGGTGGGGATTATGATATTAGGCATAATCATCGCCGGGAATTATTTCTCGTCGCTAAGAGATGTAGCGAGATTTAGCACGATTTCGCGCGAGCTAGCTTTGATCGATAACGCCGATAACCGCTTAAATATATTATTTGATGCAAAGATCGCAAGAAGGGACTTTTCGATTGCAAATGCCGATATGCGCGGCATCTATCAGGTGCTGCAAGCTTTACAAAAAGACAAAATCATCGATAAAATCGGACTTAGCAGCGATGTGCGCGCGATCGGAAGCGCTTTTAGCGATAAAATTTCACTTTTGGACGAGCTTGGGGCTTTAAATTCGCAGAATTTAATCCTTTTTCAAAGTCTGCAGCAAAAATTTTTATCCAGTGGCGCAAATGCGCAAAGAGCAAATCTCTACTCTCAAATTTTAGGACTTAACTATAAAAATCGCTCCGAAATATCTGCTTTGAAAAGCGCGCTAGAAAGCGCAGATGCGTCAAGCCCCGACGAAGCTGCGTTTATAGGAATCGCACGGCAAATTTTAAGGAATTTCGAGCGTCAAAATATCATCGTAAGCGATAATCTCTCATTGTTAAACGAGCGCTTCGCAAGCCTGCGCGAGCGATTTTCTTACGCTAGTGAGGAATTCTACGGCTCGTTTATGCAAATGACGATGCTTTACACGGCGGTGTTTTTGTCGTTTTTACTGCTTACTTACATCATAAATTCCGATGCTTTGCGTAGTAAACGCGCCCTCGCGCCCTATCGCGCGCTATGCGAGGAGGCAGGCGAAGCGATAGTTTTGGCAGATCAGAGCTTTAAAATTTTATACGCTAATAAAAGCGCGCTTAGCTTAAGCGGCTACGAACAAAGCGAGCTGGAAGGAAGCGATCTTGGAGTTTTGATGCCCAAAGATAAGGGGATCGAACTTCCTGAGATGGTAAATAAAGGCGCCAAAGATACGCGCCTACTTCGTAAAAACGGCGAACTAGCCGATGTGAGCCTAAGGTTAGCAAATATCGCCGCTGCATCCAAGCCGCCGCTATATGCGCTTTACGCTCATGATATCGGAGAGCGCGAGATTATGAAGCTAGCTCTTGCGAGCGCAAAAGAGAGCTTAAACAATCAAGTCTATATCGATCATCTTACGGGCCAGGGCAACGAAGCAGCGCTATACGAGCTAATAAACGCCGAAAAAACGGGCGTAGCGATCTACATAACTATCGTAAATTTTGCGAATTTACGGCTTTTTTACAAGGCGGAGACGACAAATGAAATTCTGCGCTCATTTGCGCGCACACTTGCGATGTGTATCGAATCGCACGAGATCAAAGCTAGTATCTTTCGCATCCAATCGGATGAGTTTTGCCTATTTTACGAGGGACTAAATGTCGCGCGCGACGTGGAGATCATAAATAAATACTTCACCGACAAGGTTTTTAATCTCCATACCACCGAGGGCTTTGCCTCCGCGCCTTTAAATATCACGATGGGCGTAAGCGAGCGTGCCGACGTAGCAGGTGGCGCAAATAGGGTCTTTCAAGCGGTTATGGCGATGTATGAGGCGCAGAGCAAAAACGAGCATGTGGGCTTTTATTCGCGCCCAAATGCGATTGAGGAAAAATATCTTCAAAACCAGATTATGATCAACACCATTCAAAATGCGATCAAGAAAAATCAAGTCTTTGTGCTTGTTCAGCCCATATTTGATATCACCCACCGCGATCCTAGTGGTAACACCTACGGCACCGAGGGCGGTGATTATGTCCCGTTAGTATATGAAATTCTAATCCGCCTAATCGACCGCTCGGGCAAGACGCGCTGCCCGGGTGAGTTTATCGACATCGCAAAGCAAACCTCGCTCTACATCCCGCTAACTCAGGTCGTAATAAACGAAGCCTTTCGCTTGCTAGACCGCTTCGCAGGGACTTGCTTTAGCATAAATCTTTCATATTTTGACATCGCAAACGAAGGTATCAAGGAGCTTTTAGAGCGCAAGCTCGCATCCAGCCCAAATGCTTCAAATCTATTCATTGAAATTTTAGAAAGCGAAGAATTTGACGATTACGAGAGCCTACGCAGCTTCATCGCCGTAGCCAAAAACTATGGCTGCAAGGTCGCGATAGACGATTTTGGCAGCGGATACTCCAACTACTATAGAATTTTAACGCTCGACGTGGATTACATAAAGATCGACGGAGCGCTCATCAAAAATATCGCAAACGACAAAAACTCGCGCGCTATCGTCGAAACTATCGCTAACTTCGCGCGCAAGCAGGGCTACGAGCTCATCGCCGAATACGTAGAAAACCACGAAATTTCAATCATCTTAGAAGAGATGGGGATTAAATATATGCAAGGCTACTTCTACAGCAAGCCGATGGAGCCTTCGAGGATAAAATTCTAATCTCATCTCGCCGCAGCCTTATGGCCCGCCTTTTTAAATTTACGAGCCAAAGATTGCCTTCGCAAGGCGAGAAATTTTGATTTAGCAAGCTGCTGTTTTAATACGGAATTTATCTTGACAAATACTA
>NZ_CALIJF010000062.1 GCF_938018035.1 uncultured Campylobacter sp.
CCGCACCGCCGCGTCATAAGCGACGAGTTCGCCTCACAGATCGCACGCACGCTCGGGCGCGGCGGCCGCTTCGAGCTTCGCACCGACAGCGAGGAGTACTTCCTCTACGCGATGCAAAAGCTCTCGCCCTACGTGCAGCGCAAAGCGGGCGAAATTTCGCACTTCAAAAACCGCGACGCCGCCGTAGCGAGCAAATACGAGGATAGATGGCGCAAAATGGATAAAGATATCTACGATCTGATCTACGAGAACAAAACCGCGGGCCGGGGCGAGCCGCAGCAGTTTGAGATGGAATTTTTAAAATTTGACGCGGCGGCAATCGCGCGAAATTTTAAAAATTCTACCTTCAAAGGCGAGGATTTTTTCGTGCATTTTGAGGAAATTTTTTACTTTGACGCGCAAAAAAGCTTGGACGCGGGCAGCGCTTGCGAAGCGAACGGCGTAAATTTAAGCAGCGCGGGCGAAGCTATAAACAACGGCGAAGCTATAAATTTAGACGCGACGCGTGGCAAAAATTTAACTGAGCGCGCGAGCATGGATGAAATTTCGGCAAACTGCGGCAAAATTTCAGCTACGACAGCGGGCGATAAAATTTCAACTTGCACGAACGCTGCGCAAATTCTAAAAAAAGCAAGCGTCGCGCCAAATACAAATTGCACAAATGAAACCAGCGCAAATTTAAACGAGGATCGCTTGAGCACAAACGGCGTAAATTTAACGAGCGACGTTCCCGTCGCAGTAAGCGCTAAATTTAGCCGCTCTGCTTCAAGCGAAAAACGCGCTTTAGCCTGCGAGCAGATCGCAACAAGCAGCGCGCCAAATGCTAGCGGCACGGAGGGTGCGCTTGCGGCTATCGGCGCGACAGGCGCAAGCACTGCACCTGCAACGATCGGTGCAATAGATGCAAACAATGCGCCGAATTTGGACGGCTCATTCGCAGCGACCAGTGCGATAGAAGAGAGCGCCGCGCCGAATGCGACCCGCACAGACGGAGCGAACGTTACGCAAATTCTAAAAAAAGCGAGCGACGCACTAAATACAAACCATGCAGATGAAACGGGCGCAAATTTAAACGAGGATAGCTTGAGCACAAATGGCGTAAATTTAACAGACGGCGGTGCAGCGAATGCTAAAAATACAACAAACGCAAGTGCCGCATCTTACAAAAATGAGCCGCAAGCCGAACTGAAAAACGAGCTAAACCACGCTGCTGAACCGCAAGTCGAATTACAAAATAAGTCAAACTCTATCAAGTCGCAAGTCGGGTACCGAAGCGAGCCGAAGCGAGCCGAGCTACAAGCCGAACACCAAGACAAATTAAACCGTGCCGAGCCACGAACTGAACAGCAAAGCAAGCCGTGCACCGCAGAGCCGCAGGATGTGCTAATCCTGCTTTCGCTCGGGGCATTCGACTTTCCGCAGCAGTGTTTTATCCGCGCAAACGCAAGCGGCACGCGCTACTTCATCCGCCGCCCGCTTCCTACGCGCGAAAACCACGCGGCACATCAAAAAATTTCGGAGATATTTTCACAATGGCAGAGATAACGGACGATTACAACATCATCACCGCAGCGGGCCTCACGCTAGGCTACGAAAAGGCGGGCGCGGTCATCCAGGACGCGAGTTTCGGCATCGGCGCGAAGGATTTCGTCATCATCACGGGCAAGAGCGGCAGCGGCAAATCCACGCTGCTTAAGTCCTTCTACGGCGGCATCGACATCATCGGCGGCGAGCTGAACGTCTGCCTGTGCGATCTAAAGGGCATCACAAACTCCGATCTACGCACCCTGCGCCAGCGCATCGGCATTATCTTTCAAAACTACCGCCTGATCAACGAATGGACGATCGAGCGCAACATAATGCTTCCGTTAATGATAATGGGCTACAATCAGCAGGTCTGCCAAGACCAAGCCAAAAAGCTACTGCGCCACGTCGAGCTCGGGCACAAGATGGGCAAGTATCCGCTCGAGCTTAGCGGCGGCGAGCAGCAGCGCGTGGCTTTGGCGCGTGCGATGGCGCATAATCCGCGCCTGCTGCTGTGCGACGAGCCTACGGGAAATTTGGACGACTACTCCAGCGCCATTATTTGGAATTTGCTGCGCTCGGCATGCGAGTCGTGGAACGCCTGCGTCGTCATCGTGACGCATAAAATGCCCGCCACGCTGCGTTTTAGGCACCGACATTTTGAGATTAAGGACGCTAAAGTAAATGAAATCGATTAAAACCCATTTCGGCGTGATCTTTTCGCTCGTCGCGCTGCTTTTTTCCGTGCAGTTTGGAATTTTTATGAGCAACCTAACCAAAAGCTACGAGCGCTCGATCCAAAACGAATACAACATCGTGCTAGTCTCCAAAACCTCGCTCAGCCTGCAAGACGCGCAAAAAGCGGTGCCGAAGATCAGCTCGATTAGCGAAATTTCCACAGCAGGCATCACCGAGCGGCTGAAGGGTAAAATTTCACAAAACGCCTTTGCCGAGCTTAGTAAAAATTTGCCTAAATTTTATAGCGTTAAGCTCGAAAGCTTCCCCGACGCCGCGCAGCTTGCCAAGATCGAGCAGGATCTAAAATCGATCGGCTCGCTTACGAGAGTTGAAATTTTTAAAAAGACCCACGATGAAATTTTTAAAATTTTACTGCTTATCAAAAGCCTCGTTTACGGCTTTGCGTTTCTCATCGTGCTTTTAGGCGTGATGTTAATTCACCGCCAGATGCGTATTTGGGTTTACGAACACAAAGAGCGCATCGAGATCATGGAGCTTTTCGGCGCGTCGTTTCTGATAAAAAGCGGCAAGCTCTACCGAATGGCGATAATAGACTCCTTCATCGCCACGCTGATCGTGACCTGCTTCTACATTGCGCTTCCGGGTTGGGAGGTGTTTTCGACAACGCTTAAGGGTATCGGCGATCTACGCACTGCCATAGTGCTGCCTTACGACGCGTTGATCCTTTTGGGCGTGGCTTTAGCGCTATCTATCATCGCAGTAAGTTTCGTGATGCTGCAAATCGGAAATAAACGAGCATGAAAAGAGCTTTTTTAGCGCCGCTTCTTGCGCTGGGGCTTGGCGCGGGTTTTATTTATGCTGCGCCCGCAAAGCAGCAAAGCACGAAAGATAAGATCGCCAAAGCGGGTCAAGAGCTCAAAAGCTCGCAAAAGGAGGGTATGCAGCTCTCGCAAAAGATCGACGAGATCGCTGGCCAGATCGTAAAGGAGCAGGAGGGCTTTAAAAAGCGCGAGGGCGAGATCAAACAGCTAAGCGACGCGATCGAGGGCTTAAAAGATCAATACGCCGCCGAAGCGCAGGAGCTTGAAAAGCTTAATAGCCAAAACGTCACGCTTCTTAGCGTGCAAAACGACCTAGAAAGCAAGATCGCAAGCGTGATCTCGCAAGAGCTATCATTTGATCTCATCACCGACGTAAATTCCACCACCACGCCCGATTCTATCATGGCTAGCGAAATTTTGGAGGGGCTCGGCGTCGTTATGAACGACGAGCTGAAGGGGCTGATCAAAGACTACGAAAATAATCAAAATTTTATCAACGAGCAGAACAAAAAGATCAAATCGATCCAGGCGAGCATGGCGGGCTATGACAAGAAAAAAACCGATCTCGACGCCAAGCAAACCACCCAAAAAGAGAAGCTCGCGCAGATGAAAAAGGACAAAGAGGACTATATCGCGCGCCTGGAGAAGATAAACGACGAGCAAGACGCCATATCTAAGACCCTGCAGGAGCTTAAGATCATCGACGACGCCGAGGAAAAAGCCAAAGCGCAGAAGGAGGAAGCAGCACGCCAAGCAAAGCTTGAAGCGCAGAAGCAAAAGGAGCGCCAGGCACGCGAAAAAGAGTACGCCAAAGCAAAAGCGGCTGCCAAAAAGGCGGGTAAGCCCGAGCCTGCGCCTCCTAGCGAGCCCGAGCCAGAAGTGAGCGAGCCGGCGGATGAGCGCGTAAGCAAGATCAACCAAAAGGTCAAGCAGTACGGCTCGAGCTATCAGTCATCGCGCGTTAAAAAATACAGCGGAGCCAAGACCGCAGCGCCTCTGAACGGCGCGTATTTGAAGCGGAAATTCGGCAACTACAACGATCCCGTGTATAACATCAAGCTTTTCAACGAAAATATCGTGCTGGGATCAAACAGCGGCGACACGCAGGTTAAGGCGGTACTGCCGGGCAAGGTGGTCTTTGCTAAAGAGACCGCCGTGCTCGATAAGGTCGTGATCCTAGAGCACAGCGGCGGCATCCATACGATCTACGCGCATCTAAATCAGATCCCGCCTACCGTGCGCGTCGGCTCCAACGTCAAAAAGGGCTACATCATCGGGCGCATCGGCTCGGATCTGACCTTTGAGGTGACGCA
>NZ_CALIJF010000063.1 GCF_938018035.1 uncultured Campylobacter sp.
AGTTATTATAGAATTCCTCAAAATAAAAATGAGGCGATTAGGCTTTCCGGTACAGATTCTGGCGGAGAGTTTAAATCATATTTTATAGATCCTTATAGCGGCGAAATTACTTCGGAAAACATAGGCGATACGTTTATCGGTGTAATGCTAAACCTACATACTAATCTAGGATTTGGGCTAAGCAAAAACGAAACTCTGCGGCTAATAGGCAAAAATATCGTGGCGCTTAGCACGGTTATGTTTATTTTGGTCTTAATTTCAGGTGCGGTGATTTATTATCCTAGCTTTAGAGGGAAAAATTTACGTGCATTTAGGATAAATTTTAAAGCTAGAGGTTATGCGTTTTTATATAGCTTGCACGGCGCAGTCGGAGTTTTGCTGTTGCCCGTTTTGCTTACGATAAGCGCTAGCGGGCTTTATTGGTCGTATGATTGGATAGCCAAAATCACCAACAGAGCGCTAGGGGAAAAGGAAATTTTTAGAAAAACGAGTTTTACCGAAGTGCGAGGATTTTCGCTTGAGGATGAAGATAAAATTTTAAATTTGCAGACGGCACTTGATATTTTTAAGCGCGAACGCGGTGAAAACTACGAATTCTTTAATATCATCGCTCAAAAAGATGGAGAAAATTTTATGATCTTTTATTTCGATAAAGGCGAAGAGGGCGAAGAGCATATGAACACGATGAGCGTAAACGTTAAAAAGGGCATCTTGCGGCATGCTCGCTATGATGATGCGAAAAGTACCATGCCGCGCCCGTTTGCTATACATAAAGCCGTTTTGAGCGTGCATTCGGGCTATATCTTCGGCGAGGCGGGTAAGTTATTATTTTGCGTAGCGGCGATTTCAGTGTTATTTTTTATAGTTACGGGATTTTGGATGAGCATAAAAAGAATTTGCAAGAAAAGATAAATCTATAAATTCAAAGCGGAGAGATAGCTTATTCGCGGCGTAAATTTAAAATTTTACTCGAAACGGTATCGCTTCTTTTCAGTTAATAAAATTTTATGTGTAGCGCTTTGAAATACCATGTGCAGAGCCTTTGTGAGCCTTTCGCCGCATCTTGATTTTGTTAAATTTGCTTCGGCGTTTCAATCGCACTTATTTGCCGCTCATAAAATCCCTGATATTTTGCGCGATCATCTTTATCAGCCGCTTGCGGGCCTCTATGCTAGCCCATGCGATGTGAGGCGTGATGATGACGTTGCGGCGATTTTTCACGCGCAGCAGTGGATGATCCGCCCTCATCGGCTCTGTTTGCAGCACGTCAAGCGCCGTGCGTAGGCCTCGTTCGTCCACGGCGCGAGCCAGCGCCTCCTCGTCCACGATGCCGCCGCGGCCGAAATTCATCAAGATCGCCCCCTCTTTCATCTTCGCAAGCTCCGCCTCGCCGATTAATCCCACCGTTTTTTCATTTAGCGGGGCGTGGATCGAGATAATGTCGCATGCCCTCAAAAGCGCGTCCAGGCTCACTCTGGCAAACTCGCCGTTATCGTTCGCGCCACTAGTGGAGTAGTATCTCACGTTCGCGCCGAACGCGGCGGCGATGCGGGCGACCTTTGCACCGATCTGTCCAAGCCCGATGACGCCAAATTCTTTGCCGTAAATTTCGCTGATGGGCGCGTCAATGTGAGTAAAAATTTCGCTCTTGCACCATTTGCCGCTGCTGCCGTAATCCGCGTAGTATCCGAGCGCGTTGGTTAGCGCAAACAGTGACGTGAAGGTCTGCTGCACGACGCTGTTCGTCGAATAGCCCGCTACGTTTTTCACCGCGATGCCGCGAGCCTGCGCGGCCTGCATGTCGATGTTATTCGTGCCCGTGGCGCTGACGCAGATCAGTTTAAGCGCGGTTTGCGCCATGATTTCATCCGTGATTAGGGCTTTGTTGGTTATGACGATACCCGCGCCCGCTAGGCGCTGCGCAGTTTGCGCGGGCTCGGTCATCTCGTAGCTTTCAAACTCGCCCAAGCTCGCGATCTCGCTAAGATCGGCATCGCTTCCCAGCGTCGCGGCATCCAAACATACGATTTTCATATTTTCCCCTTTGCATTTTAAAATTTAAGCCGCAGCCGCGCGGTTAAATTTAGCCGTTAAATTCCGTCGCACAGTTTTGGAACACGGCGTCTAAACGGCAAATTTTAACCTCACGAAATTTAGCTATTGCGTAAATTTACTCTAGCGAAATTTTACTATTGCAAAATTTACTCTCGCAAAATTTAACTATCGCGAATTCTGTCCTCGCGAAATTTAATGCTTGTAGCGCGCGCGGCGTTAAATTTTAAAATTCTAACTCGCATCAAAATAAGCGGTAAATTTTACTGCCGTTGAAACCTGCGTCTAAATTTGAAATTCTAATTTATGCAGAAGCGAGAGATAAATTTAATCGCCCGCCGCCGTTCGCGTTTAAATTTTAAAATTTAGCTCGCGCAAATCTTACTCCGCGCGGAATTTTAGCTCGCGCAAATTTAACTTGCGCGAAATTTATCCGCGCAGAATTCCAGTCGCGTCGCTACGTTAAATTTTGCCGTAGTCTCCTAGCGTTAAATTTTGCTACCGAGCGACAAATTTGCCGTTGCCTACGAGCGATAAAATTTACCGCCGGCAGAGCCTTGCCGCTAAACTACTCCGCCTTAAAATTTCTCAAATTTTATAAAATTTGCCGTGCCGCTATTTCGCATCCTCGATGTAGTGCCCTACAAATTTTGAGAGATTATTGAGTATCTCGCCGCCCTTGCGGAAGCCCAGCGCGCAGCTTTCATAGGCGAAAAACACCCCCGCTTGGTAGCTCTGGGCGCGCTCGTCTTTGTTTAGCTCGTAAAATTCCTGATATAAAAATTTCTGATTTTCGTATTCTCCGCCGTTTTCCTCTATCTTTTTGCCGTCTGCGTCAAAAATCGCCACGTTCGCTCCCTCGCGCGCCAAAAACGGCTTTTTGATCATCTTTTTGCCGATGATCGGCGAAAAGGAGCTTTGCAGCAGCAGCGGGTGGTTCGGATA
>NZ_CALIJF010000064.1 GCF_938018035.1 uncultured Campylobacter sp.
TCGATTAGGCTTAAAATTTTGCGGATCTGCGTTTGGTATTCGCGCGCGAGCTCTATGCTAGCGGGTCTACCAAAAAGCGTAGTTTCAAAAAGATCGGGCACACCGTTTAAAAATAGATATAAGCGCTCATCCATAAATACCGCGCTCAAGCTGAACTCGCCGCTCGTTTCGCGATTTATTTCGCGCAGACGCTCCATAAACGCGGGCGTTAGCAGATAGCGCGCTTCTACTTTGTCATCCGCAAACACGCGAAAATCGCGCATAAAATCCACATCGTCCATCATCTCTTTTTCGCCGAAGATCTTGGCGTTTAGCTCCCTGCTTACCACTATCGTTTTGCCCGAGGTTTTTTTCGCGAGCTCGCAGATCAGTACGTTGCCGTCAAAGTCCATATAGTTATCGTAGAATATTTTGATCAACATAATCGCCGCTATGAGCGGATTATCCGTTTTCATGTAAAACCTGCTATTGCTATGTACCTCGCTGAGGCTAAATTGAATCCCCGCAGTGCACGCCCGTAATCCGATCCTCGCTTTTGATCCTAGATTTCCTATAAATTCTAAATTTTTGAAATTCCTCTTCTTGCATGCCGGTATATGGATCGTATTTTAAACCGGCATCTATATCGTTTATTACGGCGCGGACGAATATCTCTTTATAAAATTTATAGTAGCGAATTTCCGCTTCGCTTTCTTGACTGGTGCAATGCATAAGAAATATCCAAAAGATCTGAAAAAGGATCAATACGCCCAAAAATTCGGCAATTTTTATTAGAGGAGTGTCTGCTTTAACGCCGTCTAGAGACATTATTGCGAATAGGACCGCAAAAAAGGCGGCTATACTGAGGTAGTAATATCTATTAAAAGCTCTAGCGCACGCTTTTTGTTCGGTTAAAGTCTGCGAAACGACATCTTGCAGAGCAGGCGACATATCTGTCCTTGATAAAAATTTCGCCCGTATTGTAGCAAAATTTAACGTGATTTATAAAGAGCGAATTCCGCCACTTAATGAATAGTCGGGATCGAAATTTAATTTACGCGGGTCCGTGCGGCGTAAAATTTTAAAATCTTACTCTTTGAAATTAGATCCGCACCGAATTGAAATTTAACGCATCGCATAAGCTTATATTTCACGCGAGCTGCTTTTTAAAATTTGCATCCGAAGCTTGCAATCACAGTATCCTGAGGGTGTCAGAGATGAAATACATAAAAACTCCGAGCCCGAACATCACGAAAAGCCCTGCAAATTCGACGTAAAGCTTCAAGCTTACGAGCCGCTTCGAGCTTAGCTCGTTTGCCTTCGCGCCGAAAAGTGCGGCTAAAAATATCACGACGCTCATTCCAAAACCGATGAAAAGCGCACTCGCGACGCTAAGCGCGAAGCTTCCGAGGCTGAAGGCAAGTACAAAAATTAGGATCGTGCCGGGGCAGGGCACGAGCGCCGCCGCAAGTGCGATAAGCCACTCTCGTCCTTTCTCGCCGCCGCCACTCGCGCCATTTTGCAGCGAGCGAGATGAGGTTTGGTTTTTTAAATTTGCAGAATTTAAAGCCTGTTTTTGCTCGTTTTGGCTAGGCGAGTTTTCTTCCGGGTTCTCATTTAAATTTAAATCGGAATTTGACTCTGCCGCTGTGGCGCCTAAATTTTTGGCATCCAAATACTGCGCGGATTCGCCGCTTTGAATATTAAATTTAGAAAATTTATAGCTCTTTGACGCTGCATGAGCGGAATCCCTAGCGTTTGTAAATGCCGTATTTTTTAAGCGGACGTCCGTCTCTGCGGTGTTTGCGGCGGAAGCGCAAGCGGCGCAGGAGCAGCCCGTATTGTGGTGGGCGCCCGATCTTACGCGGCGAGCTTTGTCGTAGATGATGAGCGCGGTTATGACGATGATCAGAAGCGCCGAAATTTTCGTGGTGATCGAGGCGGAGTTTGCAGAAACTATGCCTGCGACATTTTGCAGCACGAACATGCTCGCGCTTACCAAAACGAGCGCTCCTAGGACGTGTAGAAGCCCGATTTTAAGGGCAAATCCAAAGGCTTTGACGTAGCTGCCGCCATGGGCTAAGAAATAGCTCGCCGTTAGCAGCTTCGCGTGCCCTGGGCCTGCCGCGTGGAAAAAGCCGTATATGAAAGAAAGCGCCAAGACCCATAGGATGGTGCTTGCGCTTGCATGCTCGCTGCTTGCGCGAAACGCCGTTTTGAGGCTTTTCATAAAATCCATCGTCTTTTGCGCGACAAATCCCAGCGAGACCTCTTTGTGCTGCTCGCTTGAAATCTCGTCGCTGTCGGATGTGGCGCCGTTTTTGCTCGCGCTATTTTGCGCTAAATTTAAAGAACTCTCCTCGGGCGGCGTCGCTA
>NZ_CALIJF010000065.1 GCF_938018035.1 uncultured Campylobacter sp.
TACTTTAGCGTAAATATCGGCGTACTAACCCGTAGCGATGACAATATCAAGACAATAAGCGACCTACAGGATAAAGAAATTTTAGCAGAGCCCGGCACTACGGCTTTTGATTATTTTAATAAGGAAGGCTTTAAAGTTATCTCATGCGCTAGTTCGAGCGAATGCTTCCGCGCATTAAAATCCGGTCGCGGCAGCGGCTATGCAGACGATAATATGGTAGTTTTGGGTTATTCGGTCGTAGATCGCAAGGTAGAGGTAAATATCAAGAATTTAGGTACGTCGGAATTTTTAGCTATCGCGGTGCAAAAAGGCAACAACGACTTGCTAAACGCCTTAAATGACGGGCTTGTCAAGCTCAGCAAAAATGGCTTTTTCAAGAAAATTTTTAACGACAGCATCGATCCTTTTTACAAGGGCAAGGCTGAGAAAAAATATTTCTTGTTAGATGATCTTTATAAAATGTTTTAATTCAAAGGACAAAATATGAAAAAAATTCTACTAAGTATTTTGCTAGGTGCTGGCGCGCTTTGCGCTAACTCATTAGCAGATATCAAGCAAGCAGGCGAAATTCGCATAGGCTTGCAAGATTCCCAGCCTCCGTTTAGCTTCGATGATAACGGCACGCTAAAGGGCTTTGAGGTTGACTTGGCAAACGAGCTAGTCAAAAATCTATTCGGCAATAAAAAGATCAAAATCGACTTTATCGCCGTAGCATCTAAAGATCGCGTTCCCTCACTGGAGCAAAACAAAGTAGATCTCATCATATCCAAGCTTACCGTCACAAAAGATCGCGTTCAGAAAGTCGATTTTTCTTACCCGTATTATTCAGTGCAAATTGGCGTGCTAAGCCGTAAGGATGATAATATTTCAAGAATCGATCAGATCGCGCATAAAAAAATTCTAAGCGTTAAAGGCACAACTGCCGAGGAGCACTTCAAAAACGCGGGCTATGAGATTGCGACATGTACCGACGCGAATGAGTGCGTCGCTAGGTTAAAGGCTGGCGAGGGCATAGGCTTTGCCGACGATAATACGGTCGTACTCGGATACGCTAGAAACGATGCCGCGCTTGATGCAAAAATCATCAACCTTGGCAAGGTAGATTATATCGCCGTCGCCCTATCTAAGGGCAATACCGAGCTGCTTGATGCGGTCAATAGCAGCCTGGTAAAAATGTATAAAGCGAAATTTTTCCATAAGGCTTTTGACGAGGATATCAAGCCATACTACGGCGGCAAGATCGATAAAAAGCACTTCAC
>NZ_CALIJF010000066.1 GCF_938018035.1 uncultured Campylobacter sp.
AGCTCGTTTAGCACGTTTTTTGAAATTTTTCGCTCCTTGTATTTGCACTCGCCCGCGACGCAAAAGCTTTCAAATTTCGCGTAGATGTCGATCTCGACCTCTTTGTTCCAAAAGCTTGAAATTTGCGAAATCTCTAAATTTAAATACTTCGCGAGCAGCTCTTTGCTTAAAATTTCAAACCCGAGCCCCGCGTAGGCGTTGAAATCCGCTTTGATTAGGCTTAGCACGCGTCCTATTTCGCCGCGGCGCAGCGCGGGCAGGTTCGGCTCGATAAATCTAAACCAAAACCTCGCAAAGTTGCTGCTAAAATGGACCTTGTCCGTGATATGGTAGCGGCGCAGCGCGCGCGGGAGGCGGTCGTTTTTGCGCTCTTTTTGCGCCCTTTGCTCGCTTGATTTTTCGGTGATTAAAAACTTCGCGTTTATGAGATCTGCGGTGATTTTTTGCGCCGTAAATCGCGGTAAGATTTTTGAAATTCCTATTTTTTTGCGGTCGCTTCTAGCGAATTTCATCAGCGCCTTTTTGATCTGCTCTTCGCACTCGCCGCCGAATTTAAAGCGCTCGCCGAGATGTTCAAAGCAGAGCAAAATTTCATTTTCGATCGCTTCGAAAACGTCCGCGTAGCCGCTTATGCAACCTATCTCGTCAAATACGAAATGAAACTGCAAAATCGCGTCGATATCAGCATCGCCCAAATTTCGCGCAGTGTCTTTTAACTCGTAAATTTCGCCCTCCTTGCGGGCATAATTTTAGCGAGTTTGGATATAATTTGCAAAAATTTTGGAGTCGCGCTTTGGATTTTGAAACGATCAAAGAAAACATCATCTTAAAAGAGGGGGTCAAATACTTCGATTTTGCCGCCTCGGGGCTTGCGTATCGCCCTATAGAAGCGGAGATCGAGCGCGTGCTTGCAACATACGCCAACGTCCACTCCGCAGGCGGAGCGAGCGCCGAGATCACGAGCGATTACTACGAAAACGCAAGAGCCAAAATCAAGGAGCTTCTGGGCTGCGAGGAGTGCTACTATCTGATCTCGTGCGGATTTGGCGCGACCGCGGCGATTAAGAAGCTTTGGGAAATTCTAGGCATCTACCTGCCGCCAGCGACGCGAGATAGGCTGAGTTTGCGGCGCGAGAGCCTAAAAGATCTGCCGCTTTTCATCATCTCGCCTTTTGAGCA
>NZ_CALIJF010000067.1 GCF_938018035.1 uncultured Campylobacter sp.
TAAAAATCGTTGAAATTTATAAAGATAGGCTTAGATCGCAGGCAAAAGCAGGCGATGTACTACTGGTGCAAGGTGATTACGGAGCGACTTATAATATGATAAGATTTGCTAAAAATATGGGTCTGATCGCCGTGTATGCGACTACTAACCGCATCGTAAGCGAGCAGGTAGAAAACGGTAAAGTCGTAATTAAGCGAGAATTTAAACACGCAAAATTTAGAGAATACGAGGAGTTGTAATGTCATCAAATGCAGATAATAAAACGCTAGTTATTTTTGAAATTTTAAAAAAATTAGTTGTAAAACAAGAAATTTGTCCTTTTGATACACGGCTTTTAGATGAGTTTCATATTACGGAAAGAACGCTTAGAAGGTATATGGGCGAAATCGAGAAGCTATTTCCAAATGCTTTTAGGGTAGAAAGCAAGCTCATAGGACACGACAAGAGACCGGTAAAAGTATTAAGAGTATATGATAAAAACAAAGATATAATCGGCGTTTTAAAATGTCTTTTAGAATATGGCAATGATCTAGGCTGGTTAATTAGTTTATTAAACGAAAATGATCCTAGCTTATTTAGCGATTTAGAGAAGCATGAAAAAGAGAAAGTATCTAAACAACTAAAAGAGGATTCGGACATATTTTTATTTAGAACCAATCCCTTAGAGGTTTTGCAAGACGAGCTAAGTAAAAGATATTTGAGCGAGCTTCGAAATGCCGTTAAAAATAAAGAATGCCGAAATATCAAGTATAAATATATCGGTGAAATGGAGAATTTAATCGATGCAAAATGCCTAAAAATAGTTTTTACCGACAGTAATTGGTATTTGGCTATCGAGGATGCCGAGGGAAATTTTAGGCTTTTAAGAGTGGCTTTTATCGTATCGCTTAGCAAAAGCTCAAAAAAATACGAAGGAAAGATCTTGAAGGAATACGAAACGTATTTCAATAAAATACAAAACGCTATGAGCTTGCCCTCCAAGCCGACGCGAATAGCGCTATTAAAAGCTTCTCCGAAAGTGGCTATATATTTTAAGGAGGGCATGAAGCTGTTTTTCCCAACTCAAAAATTTAAAAAGAAGCTAGATGATGGTAGCATTATTTTTAGCATAGATTTTACTCAGGATATGGAGATATTGCCATTTATAAAAAAGTGGCTTCCCGATATAGAAATTTTAGAGCCAAAAGATCTAAGAGAAACCTTTAAAGAGCAATTAAAAGCGGCTCTTGATATATTAAGTGAGTAGAAAAGGCACGCGTTGTCGCGCTAATAGCGAAACAAAATTTGCCCTGAGTCTATTCACGCGCTACGAAGCGGTAAAATTTTAGAATGTTTGATGAAATTTAAAACGCATAAAGCCTCGTCGCAATCTCATATAAAGATCGTGCATCTTAAGCAGTAGCGATGAGAGGCGAAATATGCTATTCAAAGTAAATTTTATACAGGTATAAATTTCTAGGCTAGAAGTAAAATTTAGCAAAAAATTTCCATGCGGCTAAATTTTTCAAAGCAAGTACCGCTATTGTTTCATATGATTACATGGAGTTGTTGTATAAATTTTTTGGGGTTTCAGTAAAATTTTACGCTGCGGATATTATAATTTACGAAAGTACAAAAAAGGAGATGGCTGTGTCCAGATCAAGCATTCTTAAAAGCAACGTAAGATCTAGAATCTTGTCGGTTTCCTCTCTAGCCTCTCTTGAAAATAGCGCTATTATAGATATCAGGTCGCGAAGTGCTTATCTGGCAGATCATATTGCAAATTCTGTAAACCTAACCACTAAAGATGAAATTTTAGATTTTATAGAGCGAAATCCAAAGGCTCAGTATATTCTTTGTTGCTTTAGTTCGACTCGCGCGCACAATTTAGCAAAGCAAATAGATAATCCGTTAGTAAAATTTTACGACGGCAATTTAATTGAGGCCAAAGAAAGCGGCGTGCAATTTACCTCTAGCGATGATAGATTTATTGCGCTTTTAAACGATACAAGAGCACAGATTTTAGCACGTTATAAAAAATATAAACGTGCGTGGATTGTTACTTTTAGCGGCGGTAAGGATTCTACCTGTGTTTTGCAGTTAATGTATGAAATGATAACCAAGCTGCCTAAAGATGAGTTAAATCCTACTTATGCGATACTTTCAGATACTTTAGTAGAAGCTCCTAATGTAGCCGTTTATTTTAAAAATATTGTAAAGGCGATAAATTTAGACGCCAAGATGCGCGGACTTCCTTTTGAAATAATAGTTGCTCATCCATCGCCTCAAAATGAATTTTGGGTAAATCTTATTGGTAAAGGTTATCCAAGTCCTACGCGTATATTTCGATGGTGTACAGAACGTCTAAAAATAAATCCTATGAAATCAATTGTAAAAAATATCGTAGAAAAGCATGGAAGTGCAATAATGACGCTAGGCGTACGAAAAAGTGAGAGTATGAATCGTCGTCGAAGTATAGAAAAGCGCACTGTTAGCGAGGATGGATTTAGTAAGCATGATGACTACGAGAATGTACTAATTTATTCGCCGATCACTGAGTGGCTTACAGAGGATGTTTGGAACTATCTTACTACACAAAATCCACCACCTTGGGGCATTAGTCACGCTAAGTTATTTTCACTTTATTCTCAGGCTAGTGGCGATGAATGTCAGTTTATAATCGATAAGTCGCAAAGTAGCTGCGGTGGAAGCCGCTTTGGATGTTGGGTATGTACGCTGGTAAACGAAGATAAATCTATGCAAGGCTTCATAAAAAGCGGTGAGAGCTCGCTGGCGGTACTAAATGAATTTCGGAATTTTATAAAGGAGGCTAGGGAAAATCGTTCAATGAGGTGCGATTTTAAAAAAGATGGTAGTTTTCGTCCAGGGCCTTTTACGTCTTCGGCGCGAAAAGAAATTCTAAGAAGGCTTTTGCGCGCCGAAGCAGAATTTAAGGCGTGCGGCGGCAGTGAGCTAATTAGTGACGAACAACTAGGAATGATCGCTAAGATTTGGGAAAAAGAATTCGATAGCGAAAGCTCGTGTATTACAATATCAAAGGAGTTTGGCAGAATGCAAAATATTGAAATTTCAACGCCCATATTGGAGGATGTTGATTTGATCAATACGACAAGTAAGGGTGGAGAGGCGGCAAAGCGCATTATCTCAGAAATAGTGCGAAAAGAAGGTATCAAGGATAACGAAATTTACGAGATCATTATGAAAAATATTGATGATGAAACGGCGAAGCTAGGAGAGAGTGATGATATTTTATAAACGCATTACGATTTGTAATCTTTTCGCTTATTATGGTGAACAGAATGTAGAATTTACCTCGTCACAAGGCAAGCCCATATATTTACTTTTCGGAAGGAATGGATTCGGCAAGACTAGCTTTATAAGAAGCGTGAAATTACTTTTTGCAGGAAGCGGAATGCTAGATGTAGGCGAAAATGTACCGGAGGTCGTATTAAATTTTACTGGCACACGTAGCAGAGGTGTTTTTACACCTAGGGTCCTACTGCTAGGTCAAAATAGCGAAAACGGATGGCGGGGCGCTTTTAACCGTCGTGCGCTTAGCAACGACGAGAATAAATTCTATATTGAGTTAGCGCTTGATGAAGATGAACGCGAGATAATCATTAGGAGAGAGTGGAGTAGATTTCCTGATCTATGCGAAAAGTTAATTTTTATAAAAGATGGCGAGCGGCTTGAAAACAATCAAGCTCGTGAGGAGATCGAGAGAATTCTACCGTTAAATTTTTTACAGTTTTTTGTATTCGACGGCGAAGAGATCGAGGCGATGGCAGACGAGGTCAGCACCGAGCTAAAAGATAAAATTCAAAGCATGTTGAATATTGCCGTATTAGATAGATTATCGGATCAAATCAATAAGGTGGAAAGAGAACTAATTTCACAAAGTAATATGGCAAGTAAAATTAAATCTGATCTAGACTTATGCGAGGGCCGACAAAAAAGCGAAGAAGAGCGCTTGCAAAATGCTAAAATAAATATAAAATTTTACGAAGCTCAAGTGAGCGATAAATCTGCCGCTATAACTGCTAAAAAGAAAGAATTGGAAGGTAAGATAAGAAGCAATTCTAAAGAAAGCGAGGGCCTGCAAAATGCTAAAGATGCTGCTATGGCTAACCTGCAAAGAGCCAAGCAAAGTATTGCGGAATTCGGTGGTGAAATTTTATTCGCAGGATTAGACGAATTCTTCTTAGAACTTTTATCTAGGATAGAAAAGAGTAGCGATACTAGCGGGTTCAATAAAGAGGGCCTTACTAAGTTAGCCAAATTTAGCGCAGATTACTTATTGCGTGAAAAAATAGGATTTAAATGCGACGCGATAGATTTAAATACATATTTACGCGATGCGTTTTTAGAATTTATCAAAAATAATGACGGAGAATTTAAAGGAATTAATAAAAGCACCATTCCTATCGTTTATAGTGCTGCTAAAGAAAATTCCGTTAAACTTTTAGATGCCGTAAGAGACGCTAAAAATGCTAAGTCTGATATTTCTCGTATCTCGCGCAATCTGGATGATCTCATTGCAGATTCATCGGTTGATGCGGAATTAGCTAAACTAAACGAGGAGATCGAGGCGTTAGAGGTAGAAAAGTTGGAAGCGAGCGAGAACCTAAGAAAAAATATCGAACAAAAAACCAATTCTGAAAAGCATATAGGCGAGCTAGAAATAGAAATTGCTGCGTTAAAAGATAAAGCAGCCCGCGACTTGCGTATTAAAAAGAAGTTGAATTTGCTATCGGAGATTAAGACTCAGATTATCACCTACAAATCGGTACGCATAGTAAGAACCGGAGAGAGACTAAAAGATAAAATTTTGTCTAATTATAAGCATCTAATTGCTGAGGACAACGTAGCGGACATTAAGATCGATAACTTCATCGTGAAATTTATCGATGCAAGCGGAGAAGCTATTGCTGTACGAAGCCAGAGTGCAGGTCAGAAACAAATTGCTGCGATTAGCATATTTTGGGCGTTATCTAAGTTAAGCGATAGATGCTTGCCTCTTATTATTGATACTCCTCTAGCCAGACTAGATGCCTCTAACCGTAAGAATGTCATTCAAAACTATTATGCAAATGCGTCCAATCAAGTTATCGTGTTACCTACAGATACTGAATTCAGCCAAAGAGAGCTGGAATTTGCAAGTGGTAAAATCGCAGGGATTTACGACATCACTAATGATAAAGATTCACGAGATAGTGCAAGCATAAAACCAAGGAGAGAATAATGCTAGGGAAAATTTATACCAAAGCCGGCGAAGAAAATTTCATTGCTAATATTATCAAAAATTCTCTCGCCGTAGATGTGCCTAAATATGTAATTTTGAGGATGGCAATCAACAAATCCTTTCGATTAGAATATAAAAGTTTAGATAATCCATGTTATGCTAATTTCATCCTATACGATGGATTTTCTAGTGGGGGTGGAGAATATAATATGTCCCAAGTAACTGGCAGTGGCAAAGAATCTAAAGACTATACAGATATTTTACGTGCAGCTTTTATGCTAAGGCATAAGAGCGAGAATTTAGATTTTAGCGACGATGCAATTTTTATTAGTGTTATCGAAAAATATATCCATCGTGGACTTTACGAGCTAAATAATCTCTACAAAAGCAAGGATGACTTTTATCAATTCCTGATTGATGAATTTAGCGTTACAATAGAGCCAAAAATTCTACCTGCAGAAGAATCAATTTCTGAAAGGTTAGATGAGGATAAGATACGAGAATATTTTACTTCCGCCGGTATAAAAGCAGAAATTCTATCTAGTGACCATGCATTGCGTCACGACGTATTTAAAATCCGTTTTAAAGATATGAAAGACTATGCCCGGGTTGAAAACGAAGTTGATGACTACAAGGTAAAATTTGGTCTTTACTCCGATGCTTCAACACAATACGCGGGTGAACAGATGAGCTTAAATTTATATTTGCCTAGACCTAAAAGTCAGTGGAAAAAATTTGATGCAGATGATTTTGGTTTCGATATATCTAGCTATACAAAAAGCTACGCTTTGCCCGCTTATTGCGGTCGCAATATCAAAAATGAGGCATTTTTCTTTGATTTATCACAGCACTTGCTTATCGGTGGTACTAGCGGTAGCGGCAAGTCCATGCTTTTACATACGCTCATTACGTCGCTAGCAATGTTAAATCAAAATATACGCTTTGTACTCATAGATCCTAAAAATGGAGCTGAGTTTGGTATTTACGACAAACTAAGAAGTTTAAGCGAGCCTGGCGGAGTAGTCAAGGATATATCTCATACACAAACCGTGATTGATGCTGTCATTAAGGAAATGGATA
This sequence comes from uncultured Campylobacter sp., assembly GCF_938018035.1. Lineage (GTDB taxonomy): Bacteria > Campylobacterota > Campylobacteria > Campylobacterales > Campylobacteraceae > Campylobacter_B. Next base: position 6,323 of record NZ_CALIJF010000067.1, read on the forward strand.
AACGTTATAGCGTTCTAGCCAAAGAAGGTGTTAGTAAAAACGCTGAACTTTCTACTCCGATGCCAAGCATAGTTGTAGTTTTTGATGAAGTTGCTGATGCTTTCGCTCAGATTAAGACGCTTCAAGATAGTATCGTGATTTTGGCACAAAAGGCTCGTGCTGCGGACATCCATCTAATCATAGCGACCCAAACGCCCAATGCAAATATTTTTAAGCAAGAATTGCGCGCAAATTTTGATTTACGAATCGCCTTAAAAGTGCAAAATGCCAAAGCCTCTCAGATTGTCTTGGACGAAAGCGGAGCTGAAAAACTTCTAGGCGCAGGTGATATGCTAGTAAAACTAAGTGGCTCGCAGCCGCAGCATATATTTGCGCCGTATTTAAGCAAGGGTGATATTAAACGGCTTTTAGAGCTAAAATAGATCGCTGATTTTGTCACAATATGCTAGGCAAAAATAGCTAAAAGCTCTAAATCCTATGTCATAAAATTTGCGTCGCTAAAAAAATTTTATAAATTTCATGGTTTAAATGCCCTTGAAATTTCAAATAGAATTTTGTCGCGGCGGTTGCGGCGTAGTAGCGTGTAAATTTCAAGCGGAATTTCAAAATTTCGCGGCGGCGCAAAGCCTCCGTATTTGCGGATTTAAGGTAAAATTCAAAATTTAATCTTGCCAGATATTTTCGTTTAATTTCAGACTTTTTACGATGGAGAGAAAGAATAGAA
>NZ_CALIJF010000068.1 GCF_938018035.1 uncultured Campylobacter sp.
TTTTATACAACGCCGCCGTAGGCAAGCTAAGTAGCATAAGCTTAAAAGAGCGATTCGCAGTGGGCGTCGTGATGGCTAGCGAGCGCTACCCTTACGGCTCTTCGCAGCCTGCATTGATCGAGGTCGGCGAAATTCCCGCGGGAGCGCATATCTGCTATGCAGGCGTGAGCGAGCGGGACGGGCAAATTTACGCTAGCGGCGGGCGCGTTTTGGTAAGCGTGGGCGTCGCGCAGAGCCTAAAGCAGGCGCGCGATGCGGCTTACGCGCTGTGCGAAAATATAAAATTTAGCGGCGCGCAGTATAGGCGCGATATCGCGTATCAAGCCTTAAGAGATAAAATTTGATCGTCGCTCCGCTTAGCAAGCGCGTAATCGCGTTTAGTATCGACGAAGCGGTGAGCGCAACGCTTTTTGTGGTCGTGCTATTTGCTATTGACGAGCCAGAGCTTGTCGCAGCGGCGCAGAGCGGAAGCAATCTTGAGGTACAAAAGATCGCGTCAAAATTCATTTTGCATTACGCGATAATAAAATTTTTATATCAGGCGATTTTTGTCTATCTATACGGTGCGACGCTAGGCAAGCTCGCGGTTAAAATTTATTGCGTCCGCGCTGACGGCAGCTCTATAGATATCGCTACTGCAGCGATCCGTGCGGCGGTTAGGTTGATAAGCGAGATGATCTTTTATATGGGATTTTTGGTGGCGCTTTTTACGAACTCGCGTCAGAGCCTGCATGATATGGCGGCGAAAACATTGGTGGTAGAGATTGAAAAAGAGTAAAAAATTTAAAATTCTAGCGCTTAGTTTTAGCGCTCTTTTAGCAAGCAGTGCGAGCGCAAAGGTCCAAGACGTCGAGCTTATAGCAGATAATGTCGAGAAAAACGGCTTTTTGACGGAGGCTAGTGGCAACGTAACGGTGTATTCGCAGGACTACTTTATCACCGCCGATCGCGCTACATACGACGAGCAAAACGGCATCATCGAGCTTTTTGGTAACGTCAATGCGATGCGTGGCAGCAGTGAAACTACGCGTGCGCAGCATGTCAAAATCGATCTGAAAAACGATAAGCAGCAAGCCGACGTAAATTTTATGATGGATAAGGACTCCGAGCTTTGGATGCAAAACGACGCCAGCTGCAGCGACAGCGAGTATTACCGCGTGGAGGGCTCCAGCGTATCTAGTTGCAACGTTACCGATCCTGATTGGCGTATCAAATTTAGCAGCGGCATGCTCAATAAAGAGAGCAAATTCCTCCATCTTTTTAATCCGAGATTTTACGTGGGCGACGTGCCGGTGCTCTATCTGCCGTATTTCGGCTTCCCGACCGACCGCACGCGCCGCACGGGCTTGCTACCTCCCGAGGCCGGCTTCATCAGCAAGGAAGGGATATATTATAAGCAGCCGATCTATTTCGCGCCTTACAATAGCTGGGATTTTCAGCTCGATCCGCAGGTGCGCAGCAGAAGGGGCTTTGGCGCCTACGGCACCTTTCGCTTTACGGAATCCCCGTACTCTTACGGAGAGATTAGAGGCGGAATCTTCGATAACTTTTCGCGGGCGCAAAAACGCCTCGAATACAAAAACGAGCGCCACCACGGCTTTGAGGTGCAATACGATCGCAGCAAGCTCGCGACCTATTTGCTAGACGGCGATCTGCGCGAAAATTTATGGATCGATTTTACTCAGCTAAACGACCTTGAATACTACGATCTGAAGGAAAAGGGCGGCCTTAGCGACGATGCGGATAATTCGCTCGTAACTTCGCGGCTGAATTATTATTTGACCTCAGACGAGCACTATTTTGGCGCTTACGGACGCTACTATATCGATACAAGCAAGCTAAACGCCGATAATACCTTCCGCAACGAAGATACCGTCCAAGAGCTGCCGACGCTGCAATATCATAAATTTAGCAATGATTTGGGACTGCCAAATTTGATCTATTCGCTTGATGCGAAGGCGCGTAATTACACCAGATGGGAGGGTGCGACTGCTCGTCAATACGAGTTTGACGTACCGATTAGTATAAGCACGCCGCTACTGGCGGATTATTTAAATTTCGCCTTTACCGAGCGAGTGTATATGACCAATATCGATTGGCACGATAAATTCTACTACGCAAACGGAGATCTTGGCGAGGATAAAAGCACTTTCTACGCTAATCAATACACCGAGCTTTCGCTCTACACCGACGTAGCCAGGGCTTACGATAGCTTGTATCATACGATGAGCTGGAGGGCGGATTTTAGAATTCCAAGCTGGCAGCAAGGCGACATCGAGGATAGAATTTTAAAGTATCATCAGTATAAATACGACCTTGCTCGCGGCGCAGTAGATCGCTCGCGGCTGGGTAACTTGCAAGACTCGCTTTATTGGGAGGATAACTTCTTAAGTGAGCTTAGTGACGAATACACTCACGAAAATGCAGCTTTAAGTATGACGCAGTTTTTTTATAATGAAGACGGACGTAAATTCTTACGCCATAGCGTCAAGCAGCGATATGACTTCGACGATCATGAGTTTGACGATTTAGAACACCGCATCGATGCGTATTTTGCAAATGGGCTAAATATCGGAAATCGCTTTACCTACTCGCATAAATATAAAAGCTTCGATAAGGTCTATACCTACGCCAACTACTCCAACGATGACTTTAGCTTTGGACTTAGTCACGCTTACGAATACGAAAAGCTAAGCATGGAGCCTAAACGCTATACGAAAGATAACTACGGCATCGTAAACGCCTCGGTAAATTTACCTAGGAATAATAAAATTTTTGGGCGTTGGGATTACGACTTGGAGCGATCTTATTCTAAAATGTGGCGCGTGGGGCTTTCTCATACGCGCAAGTGTTGGAATTACTCTTTTGTGTATCAAGAGGATATCGAGCCTAAAAATACCAGTACGACCGGCTACAGCAAAGCAAGCAAGGAGCGCGGAATTTACTTTCTCGTAAATTTCTATCCGTTCGGCGGAGTAGGGTATGATTTTTCAGTAGATAGCGAATACGGAAGCGAAAAATAATGACGCCTAGAGCTGAGCTGATGTTTGAAAACCAAATCGACGCCGCGATGAAACTTTCAGAAATTTTACCCGCTACCGTGATCAAAAACGATAATTTTCTAATAATCGCTCAGTCTTTGGAGTCACTTCCTATCGCAAACCATCTTGCTCTAAAGCTGGGGCTTGCTTATGAGTTTTTATTTACTGAGCCCGTTTTGGCGCCAAATAATCCGGAATGTGCGATTGCGTGCGTAAGCGAAACCCAAGAGATCGTGATGGTAGATGAGCTCGTGCGAAGCTTCGGCATCAGCCTGGATTATGTTTACGGACAGGCAAACAGACTTTATGAGGAGAAAATTTTAAAAAACATGTATAAATTTCGCAAGGGCGAGCTTTTGGGAAATTTAGAGAAAAAAAACATCATCTTGGTAGATGAGGGGTGTGAGAGCGGGCTGACCGCACTTACTTGCATAAAGACGCTCGTAAGCTTAAACGCCAAAGCGATCTTTTACGCCACGCCCGTTATCGGCAGCGATAATGCAGACGAGATCGCCATGCTAGTAGATGGAATTTATGCTGTTCACAAAATTAGAGATTTTGTGAACGTGGATTTTTATTACAAAGAAAAAACGCTCTCAAGCGCGGAGGAGATAATGCAAATTTTAAACAAATGCCCGCTTTATCTGCCGTTTCACGAGACTAACAAAAACAAGGAGAAAATTAATGCAGTGCAAAATTGAAGTAAATGGCAATACCGAAATTTTCGATATCAATAAGGTCGCAAAGCAAGCCGCGGGCGCGGCGCTTTTGCGCGTGAAAAACACCGTAGTGCTAGCTACCGTAGCGCGCGAAGAGACGCAGGTACAAGAGGACTTTTTACCCCTTACCGTGCAATATATCGAAAAGATGTACGCAGCGGGCAGAATCCCTGGAGGCTACATCAAGCGCGAGACCAAGCCGGGCGATTTTGAGACGCTAACGAGCCGCATCATAGATCGCTCGCTGCGCCCGCTCTTTCCAAAGGGATACGCGTATCCGACGCAGATCGTAGTTTACGTGCTATCTGCAGACCCCGAAGTCGATCTGCAAGTCGTTGCTCTTAATGCGGCGTCTGCGGCGCTGTATCTTAGCGATATCCCGATTAAAGCGCCCGTTTGCGGCGTGCGCATAGGTTATCAAAACGGAAGCTTCATCTTAAATCCGAGCAACTCCGCGCTTAAAGCTAGCGCGCTCGATCTTTACGTAGCGGGCGTCGGCGATGAGCTTTTGATGATAGAGATGCGCTCCTTGCCGCAGATTAATGGCGGCGCGCAACAGATGAATGAATTTAGCGAAGATCTGATGGTAGATGCGATCGATTTTGCCGCAAAGGCGATAAGTGTGGGTTCGGGCGCCTACGAAGAGGCTTTTCTGCCGCTTAAAAAGCCGGATGCGAGCCTGGAGTACAAGCCTGAGATAGAGGATGAGGATATCGCGGATTTTATCGACGCAAACTACAAAGACGCCGTCAAAGCGGCGATCAATCAGATGGCAAAGAGCGAACGCGCTACCGAACTAAATAAAATCGTGGATCAAATTTTGACGACCGAGGCCGCGGCGCAAAACGAATGGAGCAAAGAGGTGATCTCCAGCGTCATCGGCAAGTATAAGCGCGGCATCATCCGCACGCAGATCATCGAGGATCACCGTAGAGCTGACGGACGCGCGCTTGATGAGGTGCGCCCGATAAGTATCGAGACAAATATCCTGCCGTGTGCGCATGGAAGCTGCCTATTTACGCGCGGGCAGACGCAGGCTTTAGTCGTCACTACGCTAGGCGGCGATAGCGACGCGCAGCTAAGCGACAGCCTAACGCAGCTCGAGCCGATTAGCGATAGATTTATGTTTAACTATAACTTCCCGGGCTTTTGCGTCGGCGAAGCAAGCCCGCTCAAAAGCCCCGGCAGACGCGAGCTGGGACATGGAAATTTAGCCAAAAGAGCGCTATATCCGAGCATCGATCTAAACTCGCCGCAGTCTATCCGCGTGGTGAGCGAAATTTTAGAGAGTAACGGCTCAAGCTCGATGGCTTCGGTCTGCGGCGGCGCGCTATCGCTTCGGGCGGCGGGCGTACCTACGCTAAAGCTCGTTGCGGGCGTCGCGATGGGTTTAATTTTTGAGGGCGAAAAACACGCCGTGCTAACCGACATAATGGGGCTTGAGGATCACGACGGCGATATGGATTTCAAGGTCGCGGGCACCTATGAGGGCATCACCGCGCTTCAGATGGATATCAAGCTCGGCGGCATCAGCCTGGAGGTTTTAAAAGAGGCTCTCGCGCAGGCAAAGCAGGCTCGCGCGCATATTTTGGGCCTTATGGAGCAGGCGGATGCGGCGATCGTTATAAATAGGGACGTGCTTCCGAAGCTTGAAATTTTTAGCGTCGATCCGAGTAAAATCCCCGACATCATCGGCCAAGGCGGCAAGGTTATCAAAGAGATCACCGAAAGCTTCAGCGTAAATATCGATTTGGATCGCGAAAAGGGCGAGGTTAAGATCCAAGGCGCAAAATCGGGCGGCGTATCGGGCGCGAAAGATAAAATTTTATCGATAGTCTCAAATTCTCGCGATTTTCGCAGGCCGCGCGGCGAACGCAAAGAGGTAAAATTTCAAATCGGCGAGGAGTTTGACGGCGTGGTGCAAAGCGTACTGGATTTCGGTACCTTCATCTCGCTGCGAGACGGCGTGGACGGGCTACTGCGCGCTAAATTTATCACGACGCCTTATCGTGCGGGCGATGTGGTGCGCGTGCGCGTGACCGATCAGAAAGGCACTAAAATTTCACTGGAATTAGCTTAAAATTTTAATAGGAGTATGAGATGCAGCTTAAAAAGATTTTTTTCCCTATCGGCGGCGGCGAGGAGCTAGCCGAGCGCATACACGGAGCGCTACTAGTGAATAAATTTTTCGGTACGCACATCAACATAATGGCGTGCCAGCTCGATCCTAAGATGATCTACAATGTCCGTATGACGCTAAAAGGCGGCGTACTGATGGAGGAATTTTTAAAATCAGCGGGCGATGAGATGAGGGCTGAGCGCGAGGAGATCAAGGCGATCTTCGACGCCGAATGCGCCAAGCTGGGCCTAGATCAAAACGACGACGATCACGTCCCAAATAGCGCCGCTTTGAGGCATATGGTAGGTATCCGCTCCGAGCTGGTCGAGAAATACTCCAAATATTGCGATTTGGTGCTGGTTTCGGTGCCGCCTACGGGATCTATCACGGGCACATTCGAGGCGGCGGTCACCAAAAGCGGCAAGCCTTGCATCGTCATACCGCGCAAGCTGAAGGAGTTTAGGGCGGATAAAATTTTAGTTTCGCTTACCGGCACTGCGGCGTCTGCGCGAGCGCTCGATAATTGGCTGGAGCTTTTGCAGCGTGCCAAATCTATCACCGTCATTACCGCAAATCACTACCTTCAGGATGATCTTGCCGAAACGAAGCGCCGTATAAGCGATTATCTGGCTCTGCACGGCATTAAAATTGATGTTTTCGAGGCACTGAATGTCGAGGGCAAGATCCCGGGACAGGTGCTACTAGAGTACGCCGACGCGGGCGATTTCGATCTAATCGTCGCGGGCTTGCACTCAGACAGCGGCATAAAAGAGATATTCCTAGGCGGCGCGTCGAAATACTTCCTGCAAAAGACCAAAATTCCGGTCTTAATGTAGCTTGAGGCTTAGACGCCGTGTCGCAGCATATCGCTCGCATAGCGTCTAGGCTTAAGTCGGCTTTTAAGCGCCGCAAGCTAAAGCTTAAATTTTAATCGGCTCGCTTTAGCTTTGTTAGCCCGTCCGCAAATCGTGCAGTTATGCTATTTTGCATATGGGTTGCGATTAATTTTTATCGCTAGCTTTGCTGACGAGCCGCTTTTGCTTTGCTACGGCTAGCGGAGCAAATATATCCGCGGCGAGCAGAGTTAGCGGTCGCGGCAATCTCGCCGGTCTATCTTTAAGCGCGGCGAGTTTGGAATTTCCATGCTTGTCGTTTCAGCTGCGTC
>NZ_CALIJF010000069.1 GCF_938018035.1 uncultured Campylobacter sp.
TTCACGGGCTCGATGAAGCCGATGCTTACGGCGTCATTTCTATCGTCGTTGCTGCGCCAGTTCGTCATAGCGACGCGGTCATCTTGATCTGCAAGCCACGCAGGAGCAATGCCTGCGGCTAAGCCTGTAACTTCCCACGAAGCTTTAAAACCGCTAGCGCTTACCTCGCGCGATTTGGCGATAAAGCCGCCGCCAAAGCTAGGCGATGCCCAAGTAGAGCTAATTTCAAAACGGCTATTTTGCGCGATCGGAGCTAGATGAAGCGCCTCGCCGCCTTGAATTTTAAGCGTGCCGCTGATGCTAAAATCAGACGACAGCGCTGAAGTGGGGAGCTTGTAGATTAAACTCCGATCGAAAATTTTAGCTTCGGTGTTGCCGTGATATTGCTTAAGCTCCTTGCCGTTTAAGCTTAAAGCGGGGGAGGCGGTGAAGGATTTTTGATTGCCTACGCCGAGCACTAGCACGGCTTCGTCGAAATTTAGCCGCGCAGGATCGACGCCGAGCTCGGTATAGTTTATCGCCTCAAAGTCCGCCTTAAGCGCAAAATCGCCGTTATAGATCGGAACGCGAAAAATCCCGCGCTTTAGATAGGTGGGGTCGATCTCCGCCGCGAGGGAGTAGTTTTTAGGCACGATGATGAAATTTTTCTCTACGCGCCTTTTTATGAGCTCGTTGTTGCTTTTATCTATCGCTTCGATTATCTCTGCGTAGGGCACTACGATCGCAAGGCCCTGGATTTGCAGCTCACCACCCACCGGCGTGAGGATCGAATCCTGCGCGAGCTGCTTGGTTTCGGAGCGCGAGTAGGTAAGATTATCGATAAAGCTTAGCGGGATTAGCAGCAGCAAAAGCAGCACTAAAACTATGAACGGTTTCGTCCAAAATGCCCCGCGAATGGCGTTTTTAGTAGAATTTAACAAAGGCTCTCCTTTTAAGTAGAATTTAAAACAGAATTTTAACTACGAAGAGTAAATGGACGGCGCTTGAAGCGGGAGGAATTTTATAAATTCTAAAGAAACTTCGGATGTGAAGCGCTGCGGATATCGCTTTGAATTTTTGGAATTCCGCCGCAAGCTAGAATTCCATTTTGAATGAGAATTTTGCTATTCGCAAGAATTTTACGAGAAAATTTATGTTAGTAGAATTTAAAAATTTGAAATTCTAAGTCTAAGAATTTCAAATTTATAAAACCCTTGGAATTTTGAAATTCCAAGGGTTTTGAATTTTTAAAATTTCGCCGCTTTAGCGTGCAAAATTTCGTACCGTCATCTCGCGTAAGCTTTAAAATTTATACGCCACGCTTAGCTTGAAATTTCGTCCCGGCTCCCAGTCGATAGCGTTTGAATCACCGGTGAAATCGGCGCTGCGCTGTGAGTGCGACGCGTAGGCTTTATCAAAGAGATTGTAAACGCCCGCGTTGATCTCAAGCCCTTTAAATCGCCCACTATCTGGAGCGTAGGTAACGTATAGATCGTGAACCGCATAGCTAGGCACTTTTGTTTTTTCGTCGCTATTTGCGGAGGCTACGTTTTTGGAGTTGAAAAATAGTAAGTTGTAGCCTAGCAGTAGATCCGCCGCAGAGATTGCGTACTCGGCATTGAAGGTGTATTTATCGCCATAGTCTCGGTAGCCGATGATGTTTGAGCTTAGATAGCCCGAGCCGCTGCGCACGCGGTCTTTATATTCTACGTGCTGGTGGGTATAGCCCGCAGCAAGGCTCAAATCATCTAATATCAATCTTGCGAAAAGCTCGACGCCGTCAATGTCCGCACCGCCTGCATTAGCCCTGCATAAGGTGCCCTGCGCGCCTCCCGGGCAGCCGATAACGCCGCCGCGAGCATTGTTATCTACGATGAGATTTTTATACTCCGTCCTGAAGTACTTCGCAGTTAGGCTTACCGAGGAATTCTCTCCTAGCTCGCTTTTGTAGCGACCGCCTATTTCGTAGGCGTTGCCCGTAGTGGCTTTTAAATTTTCATTGGCCATCCAGCTTAGTGGTCTGCCGCGGCTAGTACCCGCAGCCATCATGCTCTCCATTACGTCAGGTCCTCTAAATACTCGCGCATAGCTCGCAAACGCTCCGAATCCCGCGCCGATCTCGTAATCAAGCGCCAAGGCGGGGCTTACTTCGTTGAATTTATATTTGTAGCTAGAGATATTAGCGCCTCTGCCGTTGTAAGTCTTTAGCTCGTGCCTTTCGTAGCGCACGCCGGGAGTTACCGTAAGCCCGCCGTATCGCATAGCATCCTCGATATAAAAGCTATAATTATCGACCTTTTCGGGGCGTAGATTGCCGGGCTTGACGTAGTTTTCCGAGCGGTAGTAATCAAAGCCGTAACGCAACGTATGAGCCAGATCGCCCGTTTCAAATTTACTCTTAGCGCCGATTTTGCCGCCCTTGGTCTCGACGCCCCATTTTACGTTCGTCGAAGTCGATCCGATGCGTTGATGCTTTGTATAGTATCCAGTGATGTCGAGTTCTAGCAAGTCACTTGGATTATACGTGTATTTGATCGTGTGCGTATCGCGCTCGTATTTGCGGTTATCCAGCTGTCCGTTTAGCCATGAGCCGAATTCCGGTCGCAGCGGATAGAGACCTTTATACTGCATATGTTCGGTAGAGAGCGAAATTTTATGGAAATCCAAAAAGCTATAGCCCGCTTTTAATAAATAATTTATATCGTTGCCATCGCCACCCGTAGGTTTGCCGTTGCCCGATTCGCCGAAGCCGTATCCATAGTGCTTGAATGCGGCAAGCATATCTAGGCTATCAAACGCCCTGCCATAGAGCATTGCGCTTTGCGAATAGCCTTCGTTATTGCTCGTATAGCCCACTTTGAGCTTCGCGCCGATATCCTGACCGTCCTCAAGCATGTCAGAAGCGTCTACCGTCCTGAAGGCAACTGAGCCACCCAAAGCGCCCGAGCCGTTCACGACTGAGCGCGCGCCTACATCGACCTCTACGGCTTTGATAAGATCAGGATCGATTAGTAAATCGGCGTTGTGATGAAAGGTATTGCCGTTTTGCTTCGCGCCGTCAATCGTGATATTTAGACCGCGATCGCTCACGCCGCGCATATAAATTTTTTGATTCATGCCGTTGGTGCCGCCCACATAAACGCCTGGGATGTCGCGAAATACATCTTTGATGAGCGTAGCGTTGCGAGTATTGATTTTGATATCATCCACGGTGCTAGGCGTGCTAGAATCGCTAGTAACTTCGATTACGCCCAGGCTTTGCGTATTTGAATCCTTGCTTTTGGATGCGTCCGTAGCGCTTGATTTCTCGTCTGCTTGTGCGCTTAAGCAAAGAACTGCGCACAAGGACAAAGCCAGATGAAATTTTTTCATACGAAACTCCTAAATGATAATTAAGATTAAAAAACGGCAAATAATATAAAATTAATCCTTTATTTTATATTAATTATCAAGACGTTTTAAAATCATTACAATTTTATCTCAGAATGCTTTGTTATCATTAAATAAAGCTAAATGATAAAATATAATTTAAATATCGATCATCAAAATTTTAGTAAAAATTAAATCTACTTTTGATAAAATCGCTCATTTTTTAGCAAACCGATCTGCTAAATTTATAAAATTTTTAAAATTCTTAAGGAGAATTTATGGGCATTATGGAATTTTTGGCGCGTTACGTGGATTACATTATCTTTGCGATCCTCGGATTTATGAGCTTTTTGGTCGTGTGGTTTACTATCGAAAGGATGCTTTTTTATTCGAAGGTTAAAGCTAGCAATTACAAAAGCAAGGCGCTTTACGAAGAGGCTCTGACAAAAAATTTAACGACGCTTTATATTGTTTATTCAAATGCCCCGTACATAGGTCTTTTAGGTACTGTCATCGGCATTATGATCACATTTTTTGATATGAGTACTGCAAGCGGTATCGATACCAAGGCTATCATGCAAGGTCTCTCGCTTGCCCTTAAAGCTACGGCTACCGGTTTAGTCGTCGCCGTACCTACGCTCATCATCTACAACGGCTTCGTCCGCAAGGTAGATGTGCTTCTAAACCGCTACGATGAGGTTAAATAAATGAGCATTCCTAGACGAGACGGGCTAAATATCGTCCCGTTCATCGACATTATGCTGGTGCTGTTAGCGATCGTGCTTAGTGTCTCGACTTTCATTGCGCAGGGGCATATTAAGGTGAATCTTCCATCTTCTTCAAGCTCGCAAAACCCGCAAGAGGATAAAAAAGTTACCATCAAAGTGGATAGCGAATCTAAAATTTATCTAGACGATGTCGCAATAAGCGAGGATGAGCTTGAGAAAAAAATTGCCGCGCTCGATAAAAACGATCTTGTCGTGTTGAAAAACGATAAAGACTCGAAATTTTCCTCTTTCATTTCGATCATGGATGTTCTAAAAAAGGCGGGCCATGAAAAATTTGCGATCGTGACCGAAAAAGAGCAATGAATAAAGATAGCGCAGTAGGTTTTATCGTATCTTTGGTGCTACATTGCATCATCGCTGTGGCTGTTTTTGCTCTTTTATCGTCGGCACCGAAGCCGCCTAGCATGCCCGATATGATAGCCTTTTCCATCGATAGCATAATGGATGAGGCCAAGCAGGGCGATATCTCCGATGAGCCCAATATCCCGCCTCCTTCCGATCAGTCCGAACCAGATCCTGAGCCAGAGCCCACTCCGCCGGAGCCCGAGCCCGAACCGGAACCAACTCCGCCTGAGCCGGAGCCAATACCGGAGCCAGAGCCGATTCCTGAACCGGAGCCTATACCAGAGCCTGTAGTCGAAAAACCAAAACCGGTCGAAAAGCCCAAGCCAAAGCCGGTAGAAAAACCAAAACCGATCGAAAAACCTAAGCCAAAAAAAGAGCATAAAGTTCAAAGCAGCGATAGGAATTTAACGGCGAAGTTTGATCCGACAAAGCCTATTTCGCTGGGTAGCGGCGGGGGCGGCGGCTCCAGTAGCGCAGGTGGCGGTAGCGACGCTATAACAAGCCGCGGCGATCCTAGCAATAGCGATGTCGGCAAGAAAATTTTCGCCATCATTTCTCGCTATGCGCAGTCGCACTACCCTAAAAATGCGCAACGTATGCGTAAAATCGGCGTCGTAGGCGTGCACTTTACCTATACGGCAAGCGGAGACGTTAAAGGTCTTCGCGTTACGTCTTCCTCGAATGTCGATTCGCTTGATGAGGGCGCGTTAAGCGCGGTCGAGCGCACAAAAGGTAGCTTTCCAAAGGTCGAGAAAGATATGGAATTTAACTTTAGCATAAAATATACGCTAAATTT
>NZ_CALIJF010000070.1 GCF_938018035.1 uncultured Campylobacter sp.
GCGAACGCTACGAATTAGCGGCTCGCCCTTAACGGCTCGCTAGAAATTTTAGCCCGCAAAAAAGAGGGCTTAAAATTTTAAAATTCTTAAAGAATTAACGGCTCATCTGAAATTTCAACGGCGGCGGAACGCATCCTTTTATTTTGGCGCAAATATCGTATTTGGCGGCTTGCTAAATTTTACGCACCGCTTACATAGCATCTACCGCAGCGGAATGGGTTTAAATTTTAAGTCCGCGTATTTTGACGCGCTTTTAGTGTTGCCCTGCGGATGATATAGTTTAAATTTAGACCTTTAAATTTAAGCCGCAAATTTAAGCGGATTTCGCGAGCGGTTTAAAATTTAAATGGATTAAAAGCCTTGTTCGTTTAGTTTTTTATAGTTGTCGCAACCAAGTTGATCACCCAAATCGCAAGCCTTGCTGAAGTATTTTTTTGCCATACTTATATTCTGACTTATGCCTTTTCCTAAATAATATGAAATTCCGATATTATAGCATCCGCTTCCATCTTTTAAATTGCAAGCTTTTAGATATAGTTCATTTGCCTTTTTATAATCTTGCTTTACGCCTTTGTCAGAGCTATACAAAACTCCTAGATTATAGCACCCTTTGCCATATTTCAAATCACAAGCCTTAGAATATAACTCATTTGCTTTATTATAGTTTTGTTCTACACCTTCTCCTTGTTCATATAAAAACCCTAGATTGTTGCATCCTGCGTCATATTCTAGGTCGCAAGCTTGAGAATATAGCTTGCTCGCTTTTTTATAATCTTTATTTATGCCTTTGCCGTGTTCATATAAAATTCCAAGATTAGTACATCCTATGCCATATCCTAAATTACAAGCTTTAGAATACAATTCACTCGCTTTTTTATAATCTTGTTTTTCATATAAAGCCCCTAGATCATTACATCCTAACCCATATCCTAGATTACAAGCTCGAGAAAGTAAGTTTCTTGCTTTCTCGATATTTTGTTTTATGCCTTCGCCTAAATAGTGTAAGACTCCAAGATTGTAACATCCTTCGGCAATTTCTAAATCGCAAGCTTTAGAATACAATTCGCTTGCTTTCTTATAGTCTTGTTTTATACCTTCGCCCGAGGCGTATAAGAGCCCAAGATTATTACATCCTGTGCCATGTCCTAAATCACAAGCTTTAGAATATAATTCACTAGCTTTTTCGAAGTTTTGTTCTACATCTTTTCTTGAGTCATACCAAAGCCCTAATATATAGCATCCTTCGCTATATCCTAGATTGCAAGCTTTAGAAAGTAATTCATTCGCTTTTTTGTCGTCTTGCTTTATAGACGTACCTAAATAATATGAAGCTCCAAGATTGTAACATCCTTCGGCAACTTCTAAATCACAAGCTTTAGAATAGAATTGATCCGCTTTTTGGTAGCTTTGTTTTACGCCTTCACCTTTTTCATATAAAATTCCAAGATTATGGCAGCTTTCGCCATGTTTTAAATCGCAAGCTTTAGAATATAGCTCGCTTGCTTTTTTATAATCCTGTTTTATATTTTCTCCGAAGTAATATGCGCTACCGAGATTTGCACACGCCGATGCATCGTTATTGTTGCATTTACTTTGCAGTTCGTTTTCATTAAAATCGCTCTGTTTTGCCACTACTAAAGTCGCCGTGGCAATCAGCGCTAAAAATATCTTTTTCATACATCGCTCCGTTTAAAATTTCGGCTATTTTATTTCATTTTCGCTTAATCTTTTGAAAATCGGCGAGCTGTAAATTTACATCGCCGCGAACTTAAAGACGAAATTTAGCAAAAAGCGTTAAAATTCCAAGCATTACAAGGAGCAAAAATGAAAATTTTAAAAAGTACGAAGGCAAATTTCAAAGAGGAGTTTGCAAGGCTGGTGTGCCGCGGCGAGATGGATATGAGATCGGTAATGCCCGTCGTAAGCGGCATCATCGAAGATATCAGAGCGCGCGGCGATGAGGCGCTAGCTGAACAGATTGAGAAATTTGACAGATGGCGCGTGCAGGGCGATCTGGCTATCACGCAAGAGCAGATGAGTCTCGCGTATGAAGGCTTAACCGCAGAGCTTAAGAATGCGCTTCGGGTCGCATACGAGCGCATCTACGCCTATCACGAAAAGCAGCTTGAGAGAAGCTGGTTTAGCTTCGATCCAAGCGGCGCGATGCTCGGGCAAAAGATCACGCCGGTAGATCGCGCGGGGCTATATATCCCGGGCGGCAAGGCGGCGTATCCGAGCTCGCTTCTGATGAACGCGATCCCCGCAATCGTCGCGGGCGTGGAGGATATCAGCGTCTGCACTCCCGCCGTGGGCGGCGTCGTAAATGAGCTACTGCTCGCGGCTATGCATGTGCTGGGGATCAAAAAGGCCTACAAAGTGGGCGGCGCAAGCGCGATCGCCGCGATGGCATACGGTACGCGCACGATCGGTAAGGTCGATGTCATCACGGGTCCTGGGAATATCTTTGTAGCGACCGCCAAAAAGCTCGTGTTCGGCGATGTGAATATCGATATGATCGCGGGTCCTAGCGAGGTGGGTATCATTGCAAACGCCTCGGCAAATCCGCGCAACATCGCCGTGGATCTGCTCAGCCAAGCCGAGCACGACGAGATCGCGAGCAGCTTTTTGATAAGCGACGATGAAAAATTTGCTCTTTGCGTCGCTGAGCATATAGAGCAGCAGCTTCCTACGCTCGCGCGTGAGCCAATCGCTCGCGCCAGCGTCGAAAACAAAGGCGCGATCATCATCGCGCGCGATATGAGCGAGTGCGTGGGGCTGATGAACGAGCTTGCCGTCGAACACCTAGAGATCGCGACTGAGAACGCCTACGAGCTGCTTCCGCGCATACGCCACGCAGGCGCGATATTTTTGGGTCATTATACGCCCGAGGCGATGGGCGATTATCTCGCAGGCCCTAACCACACGCTGCCGACCGGCGGAAGCGCGCGATTTTTCTCGCCTCTGGGAGTTTATAATTTCATCAAACGAAGCTCGATCATAGCGCTAAATAAGCGCGCCATAGACGAGTTAGGGGGTGCGTGCATGGCGCTAGCGGATGCCGAGGGGCTCGGCGCGCACAAAAAATCGGTGCAGATTAGATTTGATGAGAAGTGATTTTGCGCTGCAGCCCCAAGAGGCGGTGGGGGCGGAATTTTAAAAAGCACTGGCGGTAGTTGCGAAACCGCGAGCCGAAATTTTAAAATTTTAAGTGCCGCGATGTGCTAAATTTTAAAAGCATTGACGGTGGGAAGTAAAGATGTAAAACGATAGGGTCTGAATTTTAAAATTTAAAGACGAGTTAAATTTTAAAAAGTATCAGCGTTGCGACGAGAGTAAAATTTTAAAATTTCAAAGGCGCTATAAATTTAAAAAACAGTCGCATTTGAGTAAATTTTAAGGTAAATTTGCCAAGCCAGATGCTATACTTTCGTTGATTTTTTACAAGGAGAGAAAATGAAAAAATCACTTTTAGTTTTGGCTAGTTTTGGCTTTGCGCTAAGTCTTAGCGCCGCAGATCTTTCAGATAGCTGCAAAGAGTACTTCGCAGATCTTGATAAGATGGTTGATACCTACAAACAAGCGGGTCAAGAGCAGCAGGTCAAGATGTATGAGGATCAAAAAAAGCAATCGATGGATCAGATTGCTGCGCTACCTAAAGAGCAGCAAGAGGCTACTTGCAAGCAAGCCAAAGAGATGTTTAAGCAGATGATGGATCAGATGAAACAACAAGGCGTTATGAAATAAACGCCCTGTCTGCATTCGCGGCTAGTCTCGGCTAGCCGCTGTTTTAAATTTACCCATACGCTGGCGTTCGCCGCCGGATTTTAACTTCAAATTTTATCTTTTCATACACAGTGCGTTTATGCGTCTTGGTTTTAAACATATCGCCTTTGATATCGTAGTTTTTATTACGTTGCCGCTCGCTGCGGAAAATTTTGCGAGCTTGAAAAATTTTGCGGTGCCTTTGTTTGGATTATACAGATCGCCTTCGAAGAGCATAAAGAGAGCAGCGTTTAAAATTTCTTCGTAGGCGTGGCGTTTTCCAAGCGGTATTATTGCAGGCAGTGCAAATTTCACGTCCGTCGTTACGCGCAAGCGCCGCCGTAAAGGGCACAGTTGCGCTAGCTCGCACCACCGATGAAAACGTTTCGTTGTGCCGCGAATGAATGAGCTTGCGATGAGAATGTACGTTACTGCGCCGAGTGCGGGCTGGCTACGATAAAGTCACGCCGTTGCGCTAAGTAGAGCAGGCTTATTCTTCGTCCTATGCCTCTTCGGTGAAGCTAACGATGCGCGGAGCCGCGATACGCGCGTAATCCTGCGCGTTTAGGATGATCGAGTGATCGAGCAGACCCGCGTTGAAAGCGATCTCTTCAAAGCGTCCGAACAGCGACGGATCGGCGATTAGCAGCAACTTATCGTGGAAGCTAAAGGGCGGCACTGAGCCGATGACGCAGTCCGTGAGATCGCCCACTTCATCGGGGCTTACGAGCGATGCTTTTGTGCCGCCGAGCCTCTCTGCCAAGCGCTTTAGATCGGTTTTATGATCGGCTGCGAAGACCGCTAGGACGTAAATTCTGCCGTTTCTGCCCGCGGGTTTGTCGCTAGGAAGCTTCAGCTGCTGCGGCACGTTGGCGCAGATTTGATCGGCGGTTAAAGTTAAATTTCCCGCGCAGGCGCCGTTTTCGCAGCCTTGAGCGCTCGCAACGCAGGAAGAGTCGGGGTTTTGCGCGTCATCGGCGCTTACTAAATTTAAATTTTGCGCGAAAGAAATTTGCCCATCCTTAAATCCCTTGATCGTGCAAACCAGCGCCTTGGCGCCTTGTCCTAGCTGTGTGCCGCGGGCTTTGGCGACTTCTGCGGAGGTGCCCGCGCTTTGGTGAGCTACTACGCGGAAGTGCGCGCCCTGCTGCGTCAAAAGCTCTTTTAGGCTTTCAAAAATTCTCTCTGACATGCTCTCTCCTTGTTTTTGCGAAATTATACTGAAATTTTAACTAAACGACGCATCGGCGCCAAATTTTGCAACCTCGCCACTTTTGTTGGCGCAATGCTTGCCGCCGCCGCATAGGCTTTGTATGTCGCGCATTTTACGGCTAAATTTTTAAAATTTAAAAGGCGGATAGGCTGAAGGCGCGCTAAATTTTACGGCCGCAATCTACGCAGAAGCGCGATGAGGTCCCGTCGCGCATAAAATTTACGCAAAGCCCGCGGTAAAATTTCGCGGTTAAAATTTGTGCAAAGGCGCAGCATAGTTTTTAAAAAGGGCGGTTAAATTTTCTACGCGCAGTTCAGCTCTTGCGAGCGATTTGACTTTTGTGAGCAGTTTGGCTTTTGCAAGTAGTTCGGCTAGTCGGCTCGTTTGCAAACGGCTAGGCTTTCCTTGCGGCGCGGACATCTATAGGCAGGGCTTAAAAGCAGATCGCGTATCTCTTTTGCAGGCGGTTAGGCTTTTCTGCGTGCACGCACCCGTGCGACGACCTGCCAAAGCCCTGTATCATTTCGCAGCTCCTTCCGCCACGAAAACGACGCCTCGCTCATCTATGAAAAGACGTAGCGCATCGCCCCCTCGCCGTTTTGCACGAGCACAATCTCCTCCGCTTCTTTGTGCGCGGTTAGGCGCAGCGCCGTGCCGACGCAGCCGTAAAAAATATCCCACGTCCCGCTTGCGGGCTCATAAATCCTTATCGTCGTGCCGTATTCGGCGTCCGGTTGCGGATTTGCGAGCCGCTGCGCGCGCGAAGGCACGATAAAGATGTCCTGCACCGCGGATCCGTCCAAAACCCGCGCGAAGAGCCACTCGCCTCTGACTTCACGCGGCGTGCCGCTCTGCAGGCCGTCCGTCCACCATATGTCCCAATCGCCGATGAGCGGTGCGAAAAAATCGTGCTCGCTCGGTATCTTTGCGCTCCGTGCGTCGCTGCACAGAGCCTTTGCAAATCCGCTTTTTTGCATTAACGCTCCTTGCGGAATTATTTCATCTTGCGGATTTTAGGCTCTTTGCTCTCTACGAGTTCATAAATTCTAAGCTCGACCTTGACGTCTTTGGGCGCTAAAATTCTAATTTCACCGCCGTCGTAGGCGAATGGATGCGTGAGCTCGTAATAGATCCGCTTCTTTTGCTTCTTGCCGTCGCATAGCATCAGCGTTTGAGCAAGCTCATCGCCGCCGCTAAACTCGTAATAAAGCCCGTCCGAGCCCTCTTTTTGCTCTATTTTGCCGCCGATCAGATACGCGTCGTTGCAGTCGGCTTTAATCTCTTTCGAAAAGATCGCTTCGACCTTAAACTGCTGCGGCGGCATCTTTGACGGCGTTAGCTGAAAGACGTTTAGCTGCTTTTGCGCCTCGCCGCCGAATAAAAACAGCGGCAATAGGAAAAATAAAACGCTTTTTCTCATACTTTGCTCCTTGAAAAGATATTTTTATTCAAAATTTTAGCGAAATTTTTACTCATTATTCTGAAATTTCAATCGACTTCGTTTTTGCCTACAATACAGATGATGTCTTTTAGCGCCTCTGCCTCCGTTTTTAACGCCCCGCTATCGGTTTTTTGCGCGGCGCTCCTTTTGTTTGCTAAATTTTTGCTAGAGCTTTGCGGCGAGGGTTTTTCGCGCGAGTTTAAAGCCTTGACGACGTCGCGCGATATTTCGCCCTGCGTCTGCACGGCGGAAATTTCGCCGCTAGCCCCGCCAGCCTTGCTCGTGCGGCGGCTTAGCACGCTTTTGACGCTTATCTTTTCGCCTGCGTAAAACGCCTCGCAAAGCCCGCCTTGCGCCTCATAGTCCGTTACTTTGACGCTGCCCTCTTGAAATTTGTAAAATTTCACCCATTTTGCTCCTCGTAGCTCCCGAGCTCCGCGCCATACGTCGCTCTGCGCGTCAAGATCCGCGAGTACAAATGCGCCGTCTGCCGCCTTATACATATTGCCGAGCCTTATCGGTATCCGTTCGCCGCTCTTTTTGGTAAGCACGAAGCCGATCTTTTCGCCATCTTTTGGGCTCTGGCGGAACTGTTTGGAGAAAAACGCCGTGAAAAATGCGACCTCCTTGGTCTCGCCGTCGGTGTCTAGGTATCTCGTCCAGCCATCTTCGGGCACGTCGATCTCGGCGACGTCTCGCCCGTCTTTTGCGCCGCATTTTAAGCCCGCGCAGCCGCTAAGCGCTAATGCCGCAAGCGCGGCTAAAAATAAGTTTTTCATATCTTCCCTTCAAATAAATTTTGGCTCAGAGCAGGGCGCTCAGGCACGTAATCCGTAGGGCATTATTTTAGGCTTGTGGGATAGCCGCTAAATTTTTCGATCCAGCCGTCCTCGCCGTAGAGCTCGCCGCAAAGCCCGTCCGAGAGCTCGGCTAGATTTTCGCCCGCCTCGTCCACAAGCCGCCAGCGCTCGCTTTGCTCGAAAAAATTTAGCGTCTCATGCAGGACGTGATCGGTAAGATGCGCGCGCAAAGCGTCCTTAGCGCCTCCCTCTGCTGCGGCGAAAAGTCCGCTATCGATGCATACAGCCGCTCGCATCGCGCTCCTTTCATCCGCCCGCTCATGACCGCATCCAACCACGCCAGTGACCCGTCTCTGAGCTGCCGCACATACTCTCGCCCGAAACTCTGCAAAACATCCATTTTTCACTCCTTGCGTTTAAATTTTTAAATTTTTGGCGCCTCGCCTAAATTTAGATCGAAATTTACTTCCTAAGCCCGTTTAAGCTTTTTGCGTCCTAAATACGGCGCGCCGCATTCACCTTTTATAAAATTCTACTTAGCGAGCGCCGTTTTTTATCGTTTGCGCTGCTATTTTACCGCGCCGCAAAATTCGCGCTGCACCTCAAAGCCCAGCGCCGTTTAAATTTTAAAATCCGAAAGCTCGCGACCGAAATTTTAAAATTTAAGGCTCGATGAAATGCGTTTCGGCGCGATGGTATGCGCCGCTTGAAACTTTAAATTTTAAAAACTCGTACTTCGCCTCAAAGCCCGCTAGCGGGACTAAATTTATCAAGCCGATGTCGCCCAGATGCGTAAAAATCGCTGCCCGCTCGCCTCAAACGAGCACTCCTGCCAGTCCCAGTCGTTCTCGCCGCCCATTGCGAAATTTTGAGGCTCGTCCGATAGCCCTGCCGCGCTCAAAGCAGCCGTTATCCGCTCTTTCATAAAATCATCGGGCTTGCTCGGCGTAAATTTTTCAAATTTTATCTCGTAAAGGGAGGCGAGTCCAAAGTCTGCGCGCACGAGCTTGCCGCACTCCCGCGCAAACTCCGCCGCGCTACATTCGTGCTTTGGGGCGTAGTACCAAACCTCCAGCTCCTCGATGCTTTCGCCCTCAAATTTTATGGATTTTATCATTCTGACTCCCATTTTGCTCATCGCGGTGGTTTAAATTTCATCGCTTAAAATTTCACTTGCCTCATACGGCGCAGGTCTTACGCGCAAGATAAAACCTTCGCCATTTGGCGCGAGTGCGCTGTGCGATCAAATTTTAAATTTAATCCGCCGCGCTTTGAATTCAGACGCCGAAGTCCGCCCGCATCCCCTCTTTGCCCTTCGGCGTAAAATAGCAAACGACGTAGCAGAGCATTCGGTCTTTGCAGTCGTATTTGGCTTCGAGGCTTTCGATAATGCGCGCAAATTCCTGCGGCTGCTTGTCCGCAAAGGCGCCTCGTAGCTCCTCTGCGGCGATATGTCGCGGACTAAGAAGCAGATACGCCGCGCCGCCGTCCTCATCCTCGCTGATGGCGCGTAAAATTTCATCATTCGCGCGAACCCGCCAATGTTCTTTACCGTCCCACTCGCGCAGGCTCAAAAACGTCGTGCCGCCGTCAGCGTCCAAAGCCTTTTCGTTTGGAATTTGAGCGCGTAAGGCGCCTTCATTTAAGCTCTCCTCGCTCGCGACCTCGATAAAAACGTCCGTGCCGAGCAGATAGCTGGTCCGCTCAAACTCGCTTTCGTACTCCCAGCCGTCAAATTTAGCGGCAAATTCGCGCACCCGCTCGTCCGCTTCACAGCCGAACATCATCGCGTCGCTATCTGAAATTTTAACGATATAAGGCTCGTTCATGAGACTTTCCAAATTTTATTGCGGCTCGCACTTTCCGTAAACCCACTCGCGAGTTTCGTTTAGCTTAAACTCGCCGTCCTTTAGAAAATACTGCTTGCTGCTTTTGATCGCGTTTTTGCCCGCGGCTATGTAGTCGCCGATGAAGCCGCGATCCAGGACGTCGTGCGCTAAAATTTCAGGCTCAAAGACGTTTTGCGTCCTTTGCGTCTCGCGCCATTTGCCGCTCTCATCAGGCTCGCGCAGGGTGATGGAGATGTTATTGCCCGCTTCGTCGTAGTCGTAGATATACTCGTACTGCTTGCCATCGGAGGCCGTGCGATTTTTTATCACGTTGCCGCGCGCATCATAGCTAAACTCGTTTTCAAACACGACCTCCCAGCGTTGCGATTCCTCGCGCCAAAGCACGGTTCGCTCGCGTAGAGGCCTACTCTCCTCGGTCTCCTCGTGCACGTTTTTGTAGTACTCCCTCCACTCGTTTTTTGCGGAGTCCCAGCGCGATCTTAGCTCGCTAAAGCGCCTATACTTATGCTCGATTTTGTATAAGGCCTTTTCGTCGCGCTGCCATGTGCCGTTCTTCCATATAAAATTTATCTCGCTGCGCGTCCCGTCCGCTGCCGTAAAGACGGTATGTTTTGTAAGCGGCACCCATTTGCCGCGCCACGCGTAGCCTTCGGAGCCCGCGTAAACATCGCCGTTGTAATGGTATATCGATTTTTCGTACGGCACCCATTTTTTCGCTTTGGCGTTCCATTCATAGGTCGCTACGAAATTGTTTCTGTCGCTTTCATCGATAATTCTTTTAGTAAGGTACGTCGGCGTCCATCTGCCCTTTTTTAGCGTGAAATTTTGCAAAATTTCCGTTTTACCCTCGCGCTTTTCGACGGCTTTTTCACCCTCGTATGGCTTGCTGTCCTTTTGCAGGCTGAAATAAATTTTTGAGCCATCCTTTGCGATCTCCTGCTTGCTTATCGCCGTTTCGCGAAATTTGTTTGTATTCGCGTCCCAGTCGTATTCGACATTTTCGATCTCGCGCTCGCCGCTTTCGTCAAATTTGCTAAAGCTTTTCGATACGGACACCCCCTCTTCGCTGCTCTTTTTGTAGATTTTTTCTAGGCGGCGGGTTTTGGCGTCGTAGTTTTGGCTTACTTCATATTCGTAGCGCGGCACGGCGCCGCCCTCTGTTTTATAACTCGTCTTTTGTAGGCAAATTTTATCCGTTCGCGCTTTGAAATTTGATGCCGTTTCGTGCGTCTCGCCCGTCTCGGCCGCGCCCGCAGGCATCGCAAGCGCTAATGTCGCCGCCAAAATAAAGCCTGCTAAAACCGCCGTCCGCGCCCTCGAATTTACCGCCGTCCGCGCTCTAGAAGCGCCCGCCGAAATAATCGCTCGCGCCTTTAAATTTAGCGTTGCAAAATCTGCCGCATCCTCGGGTAAAATTTTAAAAACATCTCTCATGATCGCTCCTTTATCTGAATTTTAAATTGCGTTTATCGCTTTATATCCTCGCTCGAAAAAACTCTCTTGCCTTCGTAAATTTTTTCATAGCGGCTTAGCTTGCCCTCTTTGAAATAGCCGATGAAATAGCTCGCCGATTTTTCGGCCTGCTCTTGCGAAATTTCATCGTAGAGATAAATGGGGCCCTTTGATTT
>NZ_CALIJF010000071.1 GCF_938018035.1 uncultured Campylobacter sp.
AGTCTATTATGTCTTGTTCGGGAATTTGCCCGCCGTTAGGGTCGTTAAATTTTGCCCCTTGCGGCTGCTGCCTTTGTTTGTATAGTCCGAGCGGATTTATTTTAAAATTCGATTGTATATTGTTGTTTACGTCTTTGTTTTTATCGTTAAATATATCTTCGCCCATAGAGCCGTTTTGCTGCTGCTCGTTTACCAGCTCTTGCGTTTGGCGCATAATGGCGCGGATTTGATTCATCTGTTCTTCGCTTAGTCCCTCTTGAGGCTCGGCCGCGCTTAAATTTAAAGCAAGTGCCGAGACGATCGAAAGTTTTATTAAATTTCTCATTTTGAGCCCTTTTCATCCAAGATTTGCGTTACTTGGTATTTGCTTACAATAAAACCGGTAGGGTTTTTCATCGTATCGGCGTATGTGCTGCTTTGGTTGTGAAAGTCGTACTCTATCGCGCTTCTATATTTTTTATAACTTACTTCAGTGCGCGTAGGGTTTGTGATCTCGGCTTGAAAATCGACTGTTGCTACGTTCTGGCTTAAAACGGCTACGTTTAAAATTTGAATGTTGCGGAAGTAATTTTTAGTCGTATAAATTGAGTTGGGATCGCTTACTAAACTTTGAAATGCTTCCCATACCTGCCTGCTGCTTTGCGTGCGTATCTCGTTATAGCGCTCGACATCGTCTATGCGGTTTATCATCTCTCTGTTTTTAACGTATCCGGCTAAAATGCTTTTTAGCAACTCTTCGTTGCTACGGACGTTTAGATTCGTATCGTCTATGGTTACGAAGCGGGAGTCACCGTCTGAAAATTTAAGCAAAACTGGCTTCGTCTCTTTTAGCGGCGTTAAAAGAGCTATTGCTACCGCTAGGCTTACGCTTACGACCGCAAGAGCTATGATCGTATAAAACATGTACGCTTTAATGCTTCTTTCGGCTCTAAAAATAAAATTTGGGTCGATTTTCTTCTCTTCGAATGCCATTTATCCCACCTTTATAAAATCATAGCAAGCGCAAGGACTAATTCTTTCTATTTTGCTAGGTTTGTCTGCGCATCCGCTTAAAAATGCCGTTAATATCGCTATTACTGCAATAATCGCTACTTTTTTCATCTTTAACTCCTATTTTCTTTAAATTCTATATAGTGTTTTCGCCAGTGGATCGGGCTATCGTCTTTAAGCTGCTTTAAAAGCATTACGTTGTCCGAGCTTGAAGAAAATGCCCGTAGGTAGCTTCCGAGCCTCGATAGGTCTATATCCAATTTTGCACTCTCGCTTCTTAATTTCATATTTAGTAGTATCTGCCTCGCATTCGAGTTCGTCTCTTTTAAAAATTTAGCCTCCGTCGGCGTTAGCCCTATCATTGCGTTTAACTCCGCTAACGTTTCTTCGCTATTGGTCGGAAAAATGACAAAATTTGCGATATTATCCAAAAACGACGAACCGCGTTCGATGTTATTAAATAAGCTCATATTTTGAAAACCCATACACATTACCCCGCCGATTTTTCTGACTTCTAGGATCGCCTCAAGGATTTTTTCTTGCATCGTCTCGTCCTGCAAATAATCCTTTAATTCGTCTATGAAGCAAAAGAAGCCGCGCTTATCTGCGCTATTTTTGGCTTTATTTTTTAGCTTATGAAAAATATATATGGCCGTAAGCCCGGCAGTCTTTTTGTTTTGTAGTATGCCGTCCATATTTAGCACTGATAGCTGTTTGGTAAAATTTAGAGCATCTTCTTTGTTGTCGAATATTGAGCCCTTGTAATTATCAAATCTGATTTTCAGCCTTGATTTTTCGTTATTGTCGCTTGGAAGCGAAATAATAAAGTCGCTTAACGTGAGCGTTTGACCCTCTTGCTT
>NZ_CALIJF010000072.1 GCF_938018035.1 uncultured Campylobacter sp.
TGCAGGCGTCGCCGAAAAGCTCATTCGCCCTCTTGCGATCCTGCGCCACCCCCTGCCCGTCGTTGTAGAGCAGCCCTAAATAGACGCAGCCCTTCTGCTCGCCGAGCTTGCACGCCCTGTCGTAATAGCGCGCGGCCTGCCTGAAGCTTCTATTTGAGTCGTATGCGTAGCCTAAATTTGCACAATCCAGCGCATTTTCCTCGCCGCCTGCGTCGCAGTTGCGCTGCAGCTCGTTTGTCACGCGGCTTAGTTTTTTACAATCCATCTCGCTCCCCGCGGCGCAGCCCTTCCTTAGATCGTCGATCTCCGCCGTAGCGCCCGTCGCGAGCAGTGCAGAGAGCAAAACAGCTCGCGCCGCAAATTTTAACCGCTCTTTAAGCGGCGCGCTTTTAAATTTTTGAAATTTAGCGCCCTTTTGGGCACAGCTACCGATCCTCATCGCCTTCTCCTTTATTTTCAACTCATCTCAATTCGCGTAGAAATTTTACCCAACCGCGCAAAGGGCTAAATTCTATCTTTTAGCTCTTTTAAAAATCTCTCCACCGCGGCCTTAAGCGCGGCAAGATCGCCGCTATTATCTATAACAAAATCCGCCATAGCGCGCTTTTGCTCGATATTAGTTTGTAGCTCCACGCGGTGTTTTACGGCGGCATGATCGAGCCCATTTCGCTTCATCACGCGCGCGATCAGCGTATCTTTAGGAGCATAAACGACCGCTACTTTATCGAAAAACTCATACCTCTTGCCCTCGAAAAACAGCGGAATATCGACGAAATAGAGCTTTCCTTTCGCCTCCAAAGCCTGTGCCTGCGATAAAATTTCAGCCGCTATCTTTGGATGCAGCAGCGCTTCTAGCTTTGCAAGCTCCGCAGGGTTTTTAAACACCAGCTCGCCTAGCTTTTTGCGATCTACCGAAGCACGGTGCGCGGCCGAAATTTCCTCATCGCCGCTAGCGTCAAATTCCGCGTACGAACTCAAATTTCTAGCCTGCGCGTCCTTTTGCACGACATATTGCGCGCCGAAAATTTCAGCCACCTGCGCGGCGCAGCGATCAAGAACGCAGTGCGAAATCTTATCGGCATCGATGATCTCAAATCCGCGATCACGAAGCAGCTCGCAAACCGCGCTCTTACCGCTGCCGATGCTGCCTGTAATGACGACGGCGTGTTTAAATTTCAAGGTGAGCCTTTATAGCGTTTTTATTCGATTTTAGCTAAAATCTGCGAAATTATACCATCTTGGAGGATAAAATTTGATAAGCTACAAAGACGCGGGCGTCGATATAGACGCGGGAAATGAGTTCGTAAACGCAATAAAACCGTTCGTAAAAGCGACGCAAACTCCGCACGTTTTGGGCGGTATTGGCTCGTTTTCGGGTGCAGTGAGGCTGCCTGCGGGCTACAAAAAGCCCGCGATCCTAGGCGCCACCGACGGTGTGGGCACAAAACTGCGACTCGCGATCGATGCGCGCAAATTTGAGGGCGTGGGGCAGGACCTCGTCGCGATGTGCGTAAACGACCTCATCTGTAACTTCGCCGAGCCGCTATTTTTCCTCGACTACTACGCGACGGCGAAGCTTGAGATCGCGGATGCCAAAGAGGTCGTAAAAAGCATCGCCGAGGGCTGCAAACTCGCGCGCTGCGCGCTAATCGGCGGCGAAACGGCGGAGATGCCCTCGATGTATGAAAAGGGCGACTTCGACCTAGCGGGCTTTGCCGTGGGTATCGCCGAAGAGGACGAGATCGACCGCAGCAAGTTTGTACGTGAGGGCGACGTACTTATCGCACTTCCTAGCAGCGGCTTGCACTCAAACGGCTTCTCGCTCGCACGAAAAGTGATCGCCGAACTGGGGCTAAAATTTGACAACAAAGTGGACGGTCGAGCGCTCATCGACGTGCTTTTGGAGCCGACCAGGATCTACGTCGGCGACTTTTTAAATTTAAAAAACAAGATCCACGCACTAGCGCACATCACGGGCGGCGGCATCGTGGAAAATCTGCCGAGAGTATTTCCGGAGGGACTAGGCGCAAAGATCGAACACGCCGCGATCCGCACGCCTGAAATCTTTAAAATTATCGCGCAAAAGGTAGAGCCTGCCGAGATGATGAGGACGTTTAATATGGGCGTTGGCATGATCGTCGTAGCTCCGAAGCAAAACGCGGACTTCGTGCTGGCAAATACCGACGGCTACGTTATCGGCGAGGTCGTAAAAGGCGCGGGCGCACAGCTCGTGTAAATTTGAAGCGGTAAAATTTGCCGCTTTTTGCCAAAGCAGAATTTATGTTTAGATTAAATTTTAAAGCAGGTGTTGCGACCGCTTCCAAAAACAGCGCCGAGAATTATTATATGATAGGCCTTGCGGACGACAAGTACGACTATAAGAACTATCTGCTTTTCCAAAGACCGATCAAGCTCGGGCGGTACGAGGACGCAGACGCACCGCATAACGGCTTATACGCCAAGTGTAGGCGACGTGTGCTATAATGGCTGTAAGGCTATGAAAATCACTAGCGAGCTTATCGTTTTGAAGTCCAAGATAGTGTCATCACCGCGGATATCCGTGGCGTTAAAATTCCCAAACGCTTCATGCAGTATTGCAAAAAAAATTTTCGGCGATCTGTTTAGCATCGAGGGATAAATTTAAATGCGTAGCGGCACGCAAAAGCAAATTTCGCAATCACAAATATAAAGCCGAGATTAAAATTTAACGAGCGAATTTTTAGATATCGCAGGATAAGGGCGTTTAAGCAAAGCCATTAAACGCGGCAAAATTTCGCGCCGGAGTAAAATTTATTGCGAGATTTACGCATCAAATTCGGCGCAAGTATTATGTGGCAAAATTTACCCTTCCAAACATAGCTAAATTTCACGCTCGATCCGCCGCCTGCGCTTTAAATTTAGACGCGCCGCTTGTCGCCTCTGCCCTCTTACAGCGAGCCCCGCGGACTTAAGAGATGCAAAACGATCATCTCGCTATCCGCGCAGTCGATTATTTTTTAGGAAGAGTAATCACTAGCGCGCCCATACTGCCGCCTGCCTTTTCAGGAAAGGGCGATCGTTCGCCCCTTCGGTTTAAATTTTATCTATGGGCTCGCGCCTTATTTTGCAAAATCTAAAATTTTAGCGATATTTTCGCGGCTGTAGAGCTCCGCCATATTCCACGCTTTAGCGTTTGTCGCGGCTACGTCTATGACCTCGTCTAGCACCTTGCCTTCG
>NZ_CALIJF010000073.1 GCF_938018035.1 uncultured Campylobacter sp.
TTAATGAGCTGGCGATCGCCATGGCGCTGGGCGCGAAGGCAGACTTTTTCAAAAATCAAATTTTTACGCATCCTAGCATCAGCGAGGCACTGAACGATCTTTTCGGACAATTTTAAATTTAAAATTTAATGGCGCTCGGGCTTGGCGATGCCTGGGTGCCCTAGCGCAAATCGATCGTAAAATTTAATGCGCCGAGGCGAGTTAAATTTAGACTGGGTTAAATAGTTTGAGTCATTGCCGCCAGTGTCTTTCTTGGATACCAAAGTTGGCTATAAAAGAAATGATTAAAATAGTTAATTGATAAAATATCCGCGTTTAGGAATAGTAAGATTACAATCTATTTGGCACTCGGTAAGAGTATGCGGATAAAATTTCTTCTCGCAGTTTATACGGGCAAAAACGATTTTGTCCGTCGCTTCGTTTAACATAACTCTATAATCTCTAGGCGACCATTGCGGGCATTCGCACGCCAAGTCCAAATCCACGCTAACTACCAAGCTGTCAAATATAATCGAGTTTAATTCCTCGTAGACCAGTCTTAAGCTCTTTTGATCTTTCAGCGCTCTAATTTTATTTATCAAGCGGTATTCGTCCGATTTGATGATCTTTACGCCAAAGAGATCCTTCGCTTTTCCGTCGCCATAAATCGATAGCTCGGTAGGATAATCTTTAAAATTTAACTTTAACAGCTCGTCCAAGCCGCAACCGTCGTATTCTTTCATAAGAAACAAAATTTTATTTTCCATAAACCATGTCGCTATGCAGTAACATACTTGCTCGGGATTAAAAGGATGTAGATTTAAAATTCTATTTTCTAACGATAAGCACAAATTTCTAATTTTGGGCTGCATTATTCTATCCTTTATTTCTATCTATATCGACGATCTCGACAAAATTTTAGCCATCTTTTCTTTATACTTAATTTTATATTTAGAATTTCACAAATTTAATATCTTTATTTATCCCCAAATATCAAATAGGCTAAATTTTTACTCAAATTCCTATACGCAACCACCCAATATTCCCATATGATGTTTTTTATTTGCAAGTTATCGTCCAGAAAGTCTGCAAATATTTTAACCCTATCTTTGTC
>NZ_CALIJF010000074.1 GCF_938018035.1 uncultured Campylobacter sp.
CGGCAGGCCGTAGTATAGAAAAAATAGCTGAATTAAAAGCGGAGTATTGCGCGATAGCTCGATATATGCGCTCACAAGCGGGTTTAGCAGCGGCAATCTTTTATATTTTATCAGCGTGCAGATAAAACCGATGATGATGGATAGTAAAATTCCGTAAAATGCGAGCTTCAGCGTTAAAATTCCCGCCTTTACGAACATCGGGCTAAATTTAGCTATAAAATCAAAATCCATAAATTCTTCTTTCCATAAAATATGCATATTATACAGATAACTGATTAAAATAGTATTAAATCAGAATTTTTTTATAAAGATTCCGAAAATTTAGGAGTTTAAAAATATATCTTATAAATATATTTAGTCCGAGCAGATACCCGGACTATAGAATTTTGACGGAATTTTACGAGTAGAAAATATACGCGTACCCCGAAACCAAAAACGCGGAGAATATCGCTAGAATTCCGCCACTTCGTACCATTTCCGCCTGGCGAATGCGTCCCGTGCCGAAAACCAAAGCATTCGGCGGCGTCGCTACCGGCATTATGAAAGCGCAGCTTGCGCCCACACCGATTACTATAGTAAGAGTTTCTTTTGGCAGCCCCATTTGCGCCGCTACTCCCGCAAATACAGGCACTAAAAGCGCCGCCGAGGCGGTGTTGCTCGTAAATTCCGTAAGGCAGATGATGAAAACTGCCGTTACCAAAAGTACGATGTAAGTAGGCGCTCCGCCGAAAGTGTGCGCGACTAGATCGCCAAGCACCTTAGAAGCTCCGGAATCGCCTAAAACCGCACTTAGAGTAAGTCCGCCGCCGAAAAGCAACAGCACGCCCCACTCGGTATTTTCTGCGATGTCGTGCCATTTGGCAAGCCCTAGAATGACGATTACGACTGCCGAGCAGATGGCGACGTAAGCATCATCCACTTTAAAGCCCACAAGGGCTGAAATTTGCTTTGAAAATATCCAACCAAGCGCCGTTAGAGCAAATACGACTATTGTAATAATGCGCTCGCGCGTCCAAGGGATATGCTCCAGATCCATCTCTATTTTATGGCTTAAATTCGGCTTGAAAATTATATAAAGCACCACAAGCATTATTGGCAGCATCACGCACATTAGCGGCAAACCTACCTTCATCCAGTCCGCGAAGCTGTAGTGCAAGGCTTGAGCCACGATTAAATTTGGCGGCGAGCCCACGAGCGTGCCCAGACCTCCAATGCTTGCAGAATACGCGATGCCTAAAAGCAAAAACACGAGCGTGCCGCGATCTTTGCTTTCGTCCATGTTGGCGCAAATTCCAAGCGCGATCGGAAGCATCATCGCAGCAGTTGCGGTATTTGAAACCCACATCGAAAGGATCGCCGTAGCAAGGCAGATTAAAATCGCAGCTACACCCAAGCGACCGCCTGCGCGGGCGATTAGCCACATCGCGATCTTTTTATCGAGCTTTTGCATATGCAGAGCCGTTGCCAGAGCAAAACCGCCGAAAAAGGTAAAGATCGTAGGGTTTGCAAAATTTGCAAGCGTGCTTTTGATGGTGGCAGCCGTGAAAGTGCCATCTTTAGCGAATTTGCCAAGTCCGATAGCTACCGCAAGCACCGGCACCATAAGCGCGGTTACCGTGATATGCACGGCCTCTGTAAGCCACATAATCGCAATGAAAGCAAGTAGCGCAAGGCCTTTTTTGACATTGGGCTCAAACGGTAACGCGGCATATAGCGCAAAGCCCACTGCAGCGGCAATCGCCATAATGATGACGCCGCGCTTAGGAAACGGCACGGTGTCGGTGAGCCTGTCTAAACCCAGCTCGTCTACGTCTGAGTCTAGCGGCCCTTGTAAGCGGGAGTTGCGTAACTCCACTTTGTGTTCTTCCATAGATACTCCTTTTTTGGATTTGGCTTATGATACAAAAATGAGGCGGGAATTTTATAAATTCCAAATCAAATCGTCTTAAATTTTTAAAAGTGCAGTTACTATCGGTAACACGGCACTTATCTCGTGTGTAAATTTTAAATTATACATAAAAACGAACAACTAAGTAAGCGCTTTAAATTTCATCACAGATTATTTTTTAATGACACCCGAGATTAAATTTGTTAACTGCTCAAGGGGGGCGGTGTAGAATTTCGTCAAATTTCATCTAGGCAAGCGAGATAAAATTTTATCCAAGGCGAGTGAGATAAAATTCCAAGTCTTGTCGCGAAATTCATCGAAATTTCAAAAAAAGGATATTATAATCAACAAATTTTAAACGCGCTTATGAGCGAGCTTGGCGGAAGACGCTTAAAGATAGCAAGCGGTAAAATGGCAAAAGCGGCGGCGGTGGAAAGCCCGAAATTATAAATTGTAAGGAGAAAATGTGAAAAACAAAATTTTAATCGCGGCGTTTGCTGCTGCAGTGTGCGCAAGCTCAAGCTTCGGCGAGGGGATATTTTTAAGTATCGAGGGAGATTACTCTTTTAAATCCAGCATCACTACTAAATGGTCTGACGAGGACGATTCTGGCACGAATAAAGATAATAAGGGGCAGGCTGCGCTCGGCTTTAAAGGCGGCTACGATTTCGGTATAGCTAGGACGTACGGCGAGTACTTGTATGATTTCAAAGCTTCGAAAACTGGCACTGACGAGGACATCATATTTAAACACGAGTGGAATAAGCATAGCTTGCTCGTAGGCGGGGATTTTACGCCTGAGATTACAAACGGCTTTAAACTCGTAGCGGGCGCTTATACGGGAGTTTCATTTTTGAAATATAAAATTTATTCGTATGACGAATCTGACGGAAGCAGCAATTCGCTTTCAAAGACTCTGCCTGGCTGGGTAATTGGCGCAAGACTGGGCGGGCTATATAGCTTTGATGAGCATAACGAGATCGAATTCGGCTACAAAGCGGACTACACGAGATACAAGGCTAGTAAGCTTGGAGAAGGCGTAGACAAGGTATATGAGACCAACCATGGAATTTATCTGGGGTATAGCTTTAAATTTTAAAAATTCTAACGTGCTAGCGCAGGATGGAGCGAACGAACTCCCGCTCCATCCGTTTTTAAATTCCAAATAATTATTAGACGTCAAATCGCAGGATTGTTTAATCCGAAATTTGCGAGCAATTCAGATGCAATTATATGATAATCAAGGGTGCTGCCGATACTAGACGTAAAATTTTACCCACTCGTACATACAAAATTTCAAATATATTCACGCAAGCTTGGCTCGTATTTTTGGTGCTATCTGGTAAGCGCTTAAATTGATGGAATTTATGAAATTTTACTCAATCCGCTTTTTTCTAAGAATCGTTATAATTTCAAGTTGAAAAAGCGGAATTTTATCAATGTCTCCATTTGCCACTTTAAATTTGTTTCATAATTGCTTCGGATATCTCACGACCCCTAGTTCGAGTACGACGCAGAAATGCCATTTTGCTTTATGGAAATCTCGCATTTATATCTTCGGGATTAGCACTTAAATTTTGCGGTAAAATTCTAAAACTACTGCGTCTAAGAATTTTATAATTTTACCGTTTTAAAGCATTAAATTTTACGATTTTAAGGTTAGTCGAAAGCGCAGAATTTTACCTTTATAAATTCATGGTAAAAGCAGTGGCGCTTGTTCTTGCGGATTTAGATACCAGATTTATCCACAAGCGCTACGCTTTTACTAAAATTTTATCTTTGTAAAAATTTTAAAATTTCAATCGCTCTTTTTAAAGTACTTCGGCGCAAACATAAATTTCTAGCCGCCTCGCTATATTTTATAGGCTTGCTCGGAGCTTTAAAATAGCAAGCCGCGTGTCTGCTATTTGCCAAAAACCCTAGCGAAAATCGCGTCTACGTTTTTAGTGTAATATCCGTAGTCGAAGCACTCTTTAATCTCGCTTTCGCTTAGTTTTTCTCGCAGCTTTGTATCTGCGAGCAGATTTTGCAAAAACAGGCTATGCCCTTGCTCATCTATAGCTTTTTTGCCCTCTTGCAGATCCGCCCAGACCTTCATCGCATTACGCTGCACGATTTTATAGGCATCCTCTCTGCTAACTCCTCGTTTAGGCAGCTCTAGCAGCACGCGCTGCGAAAACACGAGCCCACCGGTTAAATTTAGATTTCTCATCATATTTTCGGGATATACGAGCAGTTTTTCGATCAAGCTTGTCAAGCGATTTAGCATAAAATCGGCGGTTATAAAGCCATCAGGGAGGATAAATCGCTCGACTGAGCTATGGCTGATGTCGCGTTCGTGCCATAGCGCTACGTCCTCCATCGCGGGTATTGCGAAGCTACGGATCATACGACATAGTCCCGTTACGTTTTCGCTAAGCACAGGATTTCGTTTGTGCGGCATCGCAGAGCTGCCCTTTTGACCTGGGCTAAAAAATTCCTCCGCCTCATAAACCTCGGTGCGTTGATAGTGGCGGATTGCGATGGCGATCTTTTCGCAGCTGGAAGCTAGGATCGCAAGTGCGCTCATTACCTGCGCGTAGCGATCGCGCTGGATGACTTGATTGGACGCGGGAGCGGGCTTTAGCCCCAGATATTCGCACACTAGCTCTTCCAGCTCTAGTGGAGCGTGGGCGAAATTCCCCATCGCACCG
Source organism: uncultured Campylobacter sp. (assembly GCF_938018035.1). Taxonomy (GTDB): domain Bacteria; phylum Campylobacterota; class Campylobacteria; order Campylobacterales; family Campylobacteraceae; genus Campylobacter_B. The sequence goes on from NZ_CALIJF010000074.1 coordinate 4,582, forward strand.
CTTATTTTGCCGTAGCTGATAGCGCTTTTTGCGTGTTGCAAAAGCTCTAGCGCGCGATTTATCTCATCATACCAGACCGCAAGCACGAGTCCGAAAGTGATCGGCTCGCCGTGGATACCGTGGCTGCGCCCGACCATCAGTGTCATTTTATGCTTCATGGCTTGAGATTTTATCGCAGCTTTTAAATTTTGCACATCCTCAATGATAAGCTCCATGCTTTCTTTGATTTGTAGTGCAACGGCGGTATCGATGCAATCGCTGCTAGTCATGCCGTAATGCACGAAGCGGCTCTCCTGCCCAAGGCTCTCACTCACGCTCGTTAGAAATGCAATCACGTCGTGCTTGGTCGTCTTTTCGATCTCATCTATCCGCTCGATCCTAAAGCTTGCGTTTTGTAGAATTTTATCTTTATCGCAGTCGCTTATTAGACCTAGTTTATTCCACGCCTTAACCGCCGCGAGCTCGACTTTTAGCCACGCGTCGTATTTGGCTTGCAAGCTCCATTTTTCAGACATCTCTTTTCTTGCGTATCTTTCGACCATTTTAGTAGCCTTTCGGTTAGAATTTCTTGTATAATGATGGCAAAAATTATATAAAAATGGGGCTGAAAGTTTAATATGGGTTATGAGAAAAGAAGCCTGGGAAGCTTTGAGGGACGCAAAATTTACGAAATTCTGCTTAGCCTCGGATACGATATGAAATCCGCGCAGCGCATTTGTGACAAGCATCGCGTAACCGATGCAGAGGATCAAAATTTACATAAGAACTCCGTCGCGCACGGAGAAATTTTTTTGATCGATTACAAATGCGAGCCGCGCGGACTGAAGCCTATTTTTGAGTGCGATGCGTTTGCGGCATTTGACAAGCCGAGTGGAATTTTAAGCCATCCGAGCGGGCGCAACTCGCCTTATAATATGTATGACGAGATCTGGTCGCTATACGGGCAGGACGCGTGCGTGGCGCATAGGCTTGATTTAGAAACCAGCGGAATTCTTATCGTCGCTAAGGATAAAGACGCGGCGCGCGAGCTCAAAGAGTGCTTCGAACAAAAGCTATCTAGCGCTCGTACGAGGGGATTTGAGAGAGGGCTTGCGAGGTGATTTGCAAAGTGCCGCTTACAATGGCGAGATAGAGGATTGCTATGCGCTAGGCTCGGATGAAATTTGCGGATCGAAATTTGCGGGCGATGCTGTGAGTTTACCAAGTAGCGTATCGGATCTGCGCGATATGCGAGCTTTAAAAGGGGCAGGCGATAAATTTGGATTTAATATCTTGTCTAATGGTGCGAGTAGGGGATTATGGCGCAGCACTCTATCTGGCGGCGCGCAGGCTAAATTTAAATCTGGCGCTCCCACTGGCGATGTTGACAGCGGATCTGAATTTGATGACTTATCTTGCGGCGTGAGCGATAAACTTAAACCCGCTATCGCGATGAGTAGCGCGGATAGAGGACATAAACCTTGCGCCTTATCTATGGCTAAATCTTTGCCAGCTACTTCTAAGGGCTACGTAAATTTGAAAAAATTTGAGCCTACAAAATACGTAAAATTTAGCGAAAAACTGAAATTTTTAAAGGATTTTGAGGGGTTTGTGATTGATGCTCCGATCGCTCCTAGCGACGAGTTTGCCGATCTTAAAATTCGTATGAAAATATCGCGCGATGGTAAGGAGGCGATCACGCTGATACGCCCGCTGCGATATTTTGAGGACATGGACGCTAGCCTGATTGAGTGCTATCCGCTGACGGGTAGGCAGCATCAGATCAGGCTGCATCTATTTGCCGCGGGCGTGCCGATACTGGGAGAGCCACTGTATGGGCTTTCGCGCGAGCAAGCGGAGAGGATATTGGATAAAAAGATGGTTGAGACGGAGCGGATCAGAACGACTGGGGCGCCGAGATTGTTACTGCACGCGAATGCGATTTGCTTCGAACTAGGCGGCGAAAGATACGAGATAAAAAGCGAATTTGACGCCGCAAGAGAGTTTTATAATCTCGCGAAAATCGGTAAAATTTAAGTAACTCAATAAAATTTTGAGGTGGCGACGATTATTTTTATGGTCAGGATTTTGCTTTTGCTGGTTTTTATAAAATTTTGTGCTTACAACGGCATTAATTTATTAATTTCTCATCTATGGTTATTAAAAATTTTAAGACGATTTTATTTTGATAGCTATAATTCATAATTAGAATATTAGTAATTTTGAATAAAGGATGAAAATGTTGTGGTGGGAAAAAACAGTAGAGTATTATTTTGTAAAGCAGTGCTTGTTGGACATCGATATAGCTCCACTTGATGGTGATGTAGAAAAAATAGGTGATGCCTTAACTCATAACAATGGGAAGTTTTTACTTATAGAGTTTAAAAGGGCATTCGAGAATTTATCCTCAGAAAAGAGAAAATATGCAGATTGGGAAAAAAGCGCTAAGGCCATAAAAGCATATAATTCAACTTGGCTAGACAACGGGTTTCATATATTTATTTTCGGTAGCGAAAATTACGGTAAATTTGAGCTCAGAGCGCATAAATATTGGATGCTTCAAGATAAGCTGGGTGGCAGTATAAAAGATTTTAAATCTGGTGTTGATTCTTTTAAAAAATACAATCAAGAACATGGAATATTTAAAAGAGAATTTGACGAATACGCCAATTTTCTTTTTAAGCAAAAGGGCGGGGCGGGAAGCTCTGTTAATTTAGAAAGCTCGGCATTAATAGCAAGCATGGGGAGCAAAACGGTAGTTGCTTCTTTTGGGGAATATTGCAAGAGGGTGCTTAATTTAGAAAATAGTAAAAAACAAGAACATACCATAAATATAACACCACCAAGTAGAGGTATGAGTTTTAGACGGTAATTATTAATGACTTTGATATCTATAGTATAAAAACTTGAAATATGAGGACAAGTAAGAGCTGAGGATTGCTTTAGTTATTTGTTTTGAATAATCGCAAGTTTTAGTATATAATATAGAAGTTGAATGGCGGCATATATTTGTGGTATGCTAGAAATTTTATAAACAGCAAAGAGAGAATGCTATATTCCTCGTTGTATTGATAAAATTCTATATCTATTTATTTGTGCAATCATAATTATAGATTGGTATGAAATTTGATCGATAAAAATTTGCGTAAGATTGAGCTATGACATCTAATTTTTATTTGGCTCAATTAAACTTAAGCGGATTCCCTCTTATCAATTTCAACAGTTTCTGATATAGGTTTTCCTGTGTAGTTTTAGTATTATATCTAAATTCACATTCTTTAAGATGAAGCAAGAAATTCTCTTTCTTAATGCCTTTAAATTTAGCTAGTCTATGTTTAGCATAGCCCCAGAAATTCTCAATACCATTTATATGGTTTTTACCATTAGCAAATTCATTCTTTGAGTGCTTCACTCTATAATGAGCTTTGGCCCCGTAATCAACCAATCCATCATAAGCTTTCCAGCAATCAGAATAGATAGTAGAGCTATCAAGCGCGCTATATTGAGATAATATAGGTATCAGTTCATTTGCAGAGCAGTTTTTAACTACTTGGGTATAGACCTTACCGTCACGCTTTAGCATTCCAAATACCGGAGTTTTATTTGCTGCGCCTCTACCTCTTTTGCCTCTTACTCGTTTAGATCCAAAGTAGCTTTCATCAATCTCTATCTCGCCTGAAAACTTAGATATCTTCTCACACTCTTTAGACATAAGAGCTCTTATTTCTCTAAAGATTTTACATAGGGTTGCTTCTGAAATTTTAGTTAAATTTGATATCTTTGATGCTTCTATGTCTTCTGCAAAATACTTGAGAATTTCTCTAAATTTCTTTTCCGAAATTCTTGAACGGACTATATACCTGTTTTTCATAGCTCTCATCGTAACTTACTACTCCTTTGTGTGAGCTTAAGTTAAAGAGAGCCTAAATTTATTTGTTGAGCATTTGCTTTATATGCCGTAATATATAAAAAGTTTAACTTACGCAAGCTCATTCCTT
>NZ_CALIJF010000075.1 GCF_938018035.1 uncultured Campylobacter sp.
TCGATGGCTATTAGCTCTAGCCTTTGCTCGCTCGACGCCACGCGCTCAAACCTCGCCCACTTTTGTTGCAGATCTCTTTTAGCCTCATCGCTTAGCTCTTTTGATATTAGATCAAATTTCCTTGTTAGCCCATCAGGGTCTAGCACCTCTTGACCAACATATCGCCCCTCGTAGAGTAGCGGCAAGACGGCTCCGTCTTTTACAGCGTCATCTATCGTATATCTATGAATTTCTCCGCCAAATTTAGCAAAGCTGTTTTTCTCACGTTTTAAAAGCGGAGTGCCCGTAAATCCTATATAACAAGCAAGAGGCAACGCCTTTTTCATAGCCTTATGCAGATCGCCGCCCTGCGTGCGGTGGCTCTCATCTACTAGCACGAATATATCGCCGTCTCTTATCACTACCTTTTGGTTTTTCACCTTTTCAAATTTATGCACGAGCGTAGTTATCACGCTAACGCCGCTTTGAAGCTTTTCTATCAGATCGCTTCCGCTACTTGCTCGTCCTGCTTTTACATCCGTGTTTTTAAAGGTATCATGTATCTGTCCGTCTAGATCTATCCTGTCAGTTACTACGATGATCTTTGAGCTTATATAAATTTGCTTTAAAAGCTTTGTTAGCATCACCATCGTGAGCGATTTACCGCTTCCTTGCGTATGCCAGATGAGTCCGCCCGCTCTTGCGCCCTCTTTTTTCGCTGATACCCTCTTTAGCGTCTCTTCGATAGCGAAAAACTGCTGATAGCGGCAAACTTTTTTCATCCTTTTATCAAACACTATATAGTGCCTAACTAGCCTTAGTAGCCTATCTTTAGATAGTAGTGCAAAAAGCGTCATATCAAGCGCGCTCACCTCTCTACCATTTATCACGCTCTTTAGGCTTTCTTTTGCTTTTACCTCGTCTTGCTCTTTCCACACGCTATAAAATTTAAACGGCGTTCCAGTAGTGCCGTATCTTGCCCCACTGCCATTTGCCGCGATAGTTAGCTGGATGTATTTAAAAAGGTGCGCTATCTCATCTTTGCCCTGCTCTTTTTCAAGCTGTTTTATGCCCTTCTCAAAGCTCACGCTTGATTTTTTAAGCTCGATCGCGACTATTGGTATGCCGTTTATAAAAAGCACGAGATCGGGCCTTCTGTGCTTTTGCGCCTCGCTTTGATTTGCCCTGCTTACTTCAAATTCTTCCGTTACGTAAAAGTCGTTGTTTTGTAAATTTTCAAAGTCTATAAATTTAAAAGAGAAGCTCCTTCTAGTCCCATCTTCCAAATTTTCCTCTAAACTGGTGCCGAGCAAGAGTAAATTCGTGATCCTTTCGTTTGCGACCATTAGCCCTTCGTTTAAAGATACCCCAGCTAACTCGTCAACCGCTTTTAAGATGTTACTTTGGCTAAATTTATATCGCTTGCTCTTATACTCGTAGCCGTTTATCTCGCCAAGCTTTTGGGTTAAAATTTCCCTAAACAAAACCTCGCTTGTTTTACCGCCACGAAGCTTTAAATTTTCTTCTCTGCTTATAAATTTATAGCCCAAGTTTTGAAGTAAATTTATGCTGTTTTGCTGGATCTTATTTTCTGAAGTATCTGGGGTCATTTGGTCTCCTCATCCTCAAGATCAGAAAATAAGTTTTTGCCTTTAAAACTATCTTTGAATTTATTTTTTTGTTTTTTTATTCCCTTATTAGTAGCTACCCAGTTATTTAAAATATCTCGTTTTGTTTCATAAACTTTAGCGACTCTATAAGATCTATTTTTGCACTCATTTCCAAATTCATCGTATGTTTTAGTTATACATAATTGACAATTGATAAATGACCCATTGCCAAAATCATACCTTCCGTCTATAATATCGTTTTTAAATTTGCTATCTCCCATACTAAAATCTATACTTTCATTTCTATAAATTCCACGCCATTTATACCTACCTTCTTTTAAAACAGGCGATATTAATTCTATGTTTGCATCATCATCTATTTCCTCTTCTTTATCGTCAACTAATATAAAATCTATAAATTCTTCTCTTTGAACTACATATTCGTTATTTACTTCATTTCCAAATCCAACTGCTCGTATTTTTTCGTATTTTTCTATTTTTGCATAGTAATTTGAAATCGGTCTTGCCAGTTTTTGCTCCAACTGATTGTCATCTATTCCCGCAGACTCTTTCTTAAGCTTTAAAATTTCTAATTCCAATTTTTCATTTTCAAGCCTATTCTTTTTATATGCGCCGCTTAAATAATATTTTATTAATTCCTGAAGTTGTTTAATGGCATATCCAACTGACGATGCTATAATCGTTGATGAAATAGGGTGTACTTCTATAATGTCTAAAATTTCAATAAACCCACCCTCTTTTGCAGCCATACTTTCCAATTTAATTTCAAAACCAAATAAAGAACCAATAGTATTAATAATATTTAAAAAATCTTTTTCTATGGCATTTCTTACAAAAGCATTCATGGAATGTGAATCATCGTTCAAATAGTAATGAATTATAAATTGACTTTCAATTTTTTCTTGCCCTTTCACATTCTCACCTTTGCGCTTAGTAGTTTTTGCATCAAGCCTTGTTTTTGTTTTTTCAAATTTTCAAGCTTTAAATTTAGTAAATTTATCTCATCGTCGCAAGCCATTAAAACCTCTGCGATTTTTTGTTGCTCTTTTAAATTTGGAAGCTTTATTTTTAAATTTTCTATTGTCCTTTTGCTAAGCCCAAGTTGTGCCGTACCGCTAACTTCCCTTCTAATTTTTTTATTAATCAAATTGGAATTAATTAAATATGCTAAAAAATTGCTATTTTCTGTTGTTTTTATCCTAAAAATATGATCGCTTAAAACATAAGTATTATCTTTATCTATCACAGCAACCTTGCCTATAATTTTACCGCCACCAATATCATCTTTTGGCATAACTAAATCACCACAATCTAAAAAATCTTGACTTAAATTTGTTGTTTTTGTCAAATTCAATAAACCATCTTGTGTAATACTACCCATATCTACAATATAAAATTTTCCGTCACCAATAAATCTACTCTTTGAAGTTCCAGTAGAAATATCACAAATTTCACCAAGCTTTATTGCTCGCCACTCGTCTTTGAACTGGGGAAAGCGGATTTTGGCTGTGAGTAAATTTTGCATAAGAGCTTTTTTAAACTGCTTTTTGCTTTCTATCAAATTTATAGTTAAATTTATAGCCTTATCCCAAGTAGATAAAATTTCTGCTATCTTTTCTTGCTCGTCCAATGGCGGAAGTGGAATTTTAAAATTTAATAAATTACCATTATTGATTGAATTTATCGTTGCCCCAAGATCGTTTTTTACTTGTTTAAAAAACGTATTTGTTTTAAAGATATGCATCAAGAACAAATTATAGTTGCTTCGAAAAATAGCCATAAACGCACCAAATGCCAAATCCTTATATTTTTCTGTAATTAATGCACTTTTACCAATTAAATTTTTACTACCATTTCTCACACAAATTAAAATATCATTTTCTAGCGTTTTATTAAATTTTGATATGCCTTTTACATATACATCATCATTATTAAGAACAATAGAATTATCATTTATGTTTGATGAGCGTAAGACCAACAATCCATTATTTGAAACATTTTCAGGACTATATGTTAGCCCGTTTACTATTTTTCCAATTTCCCCAAGCCTCACGACACTCCATCCGCTCGGTAAATTTTTAAATTCACTCATAGTCCAAGCTCCGCAAGATACTCGCTCATCTTGCTTTGAACGCTTTTTAGCTCGGCTTCTAGGCGTGAAATCTCTTTCTTTGTAGCCTCGATATCTACAAGCTCTTCTTCTTCAAATGTATCGACGTAGCGAGGGATGTTTAGGTTGTAGTCGTTTTCTTTTATCTCACTAAGGCTTGCTAGGTGGGAGTATTTTTCTATCTCGCTTCTATTTTTATAGACGGTGATTATCTTTTCAATATTTTGCTCGGTTAGCGAGTTTTGGTTTTTACCTTTTTCAAATTCTTTGCTAGCGTCGATAAATAGCACATCTTCGTTTGAGCGGTTTTTCTTAAAAACAAGTATGCAAGCAGGAATGCTCGTGCCGTAAAATAAATTTGCCGGTAGGCCGATGACGGCGTCAAGCAAATTTTCTTCGATTAGCTTTTGGCGGATCTTACCCTCATTTGCTCCGCGAAATAGCACTCCATGCGGAAGCACGACGCCCATTTTGCCGTTATTGTTTAGACTTTTTATCATATGCACTACAAATGCGTAATCTCCCTTGCTCTTTGGCGGCAAAGCATAGCTAGCAAATCTCATAAAAGGATCATTCAAGGCAAAGTCAGCACCCCATTTATCAAGGCTAAAGGGTGGATTTGCCACGACTATATCAAATGTCTTTATAAGGTTGTCTTGCAGATGAAGCGGGTTTCTGATCGTATCGCCCCACTCAATGACAGCGTCGTTTATCTCGTGCAAGAACATATTCATCTTGCAAAGCGCGTGAGTTTGGCCGTTTTTCTCTTGTCCGTAAAGGCGGAAATTTTTACTACCGACCTCTTTTGACGCTTTGATAAGAAGCGAACCGGAGCCGCAAGTAGGATCGTAGATCATATCGCCCTCTTTTGGCTCAACCAGCTTTGCAAGAAGCGTCGAAACCTCGCTTGGCGTGTAAAACTCTCCGCCTTTTTTGCCAGCATCGCTTGCAAAGTGAGCTATAAGATACTCGTATGCGTCGCCTATTATGTCGTTGCCCTCAAGCATAGATGGACGAAGATCTAGCCTAGTATCACTAAAATCCTCAAGCAAATTTTGCAAGATAGCGTTTCTCTCTTTCGTATCGCCGAGCTTGTTTTTGTTATTAAAGTCGATGCTTCTAAAGATGCCTTCAAGCTTATCTTTATTGTCCTCTTCGATCTTTTCTAGAGTTTTGTTCATTATCTCGCCTAAATTTAGAGCCTCTTTATGCGACAAAAGATACTCAAAGGTGCAACTCTCATCAAGTTTAAATTTCTCTTTCTTTAGCTTTGCTTCGATCCTCTCACGCTTGTCGCCGTACTCGGCTCTTAGCCGCCCCAGCTTTTCTTTATAAAAATCAGATAGGTACTTGACGAAAAGCATCGTTAAAACATAGTCTTTATAATCGCTTCCGTCCATCGTGCCGCGAAATGTGTCGCAAGCCTTCCAAACTACGTTATTTATGGTCTCTTGCATGGTCTTTTGCATCTTAATTCTCCTCTTTTATTAAATTTTCAAATATGCTTTTGTGGTATCTTTGCTTTTGGGCTGCTAAATTTTGTAAAATTTCGCTCTCTTGACGGACCAAATTTAGGTATTTTACTATCTTGTTTTGAGTTTGTAAATTTACAAGCGGTATTTTTATGTTATTTAAGCTTGCAACGCCTATCATTGATATGGTGGTGCCTGAAACATCTGGCGCAAGGACTCTTTTAACGGCGCTACTATTTAGATAATGCGCCACAAAACGTGGATCAAATTTATCGCCTTTAACCCTTATGCGAACCATCAAAGACGAATAGATAAGATCATCATACTCCTTGTCTATATAAACGGCGAAATTCGGCTCCCTAAGTCGCAGCAAAATATCGCCTAGGCTTACTTTATACTCCTCGCTTATTTGCTCGTTTGATATAAACTCATCTGCAAACGAGTTGTCGTAAATGGCATTTTCGGCAAACGACTTTAGCGATACGGTTTTATACGAGTACTCAGACGGGGTATGCGCTTCAGCCTTTTTCCTACTTAACACTAGTCCGGTTTTTATTTTAGCTATGTCGTTTAATTTTATCATCATAAAACCTTTTTATGTATTACTTATAAATAATACTAGGCGAAGTATATCAAGTAAGATAGAAAATGTCAAGAGATTTTGTATAACTTTCGAAATAGTACATATTTTATGCAAAGCGCGAGCCGATATTAAGGTTGGCGGCGACACTTACTCTAAGCCCCTTTAAAATTTGTGCGATTTACTCGGGTTATATTAAATTTGCACGATTGGGCAAGGAATTTGGACTATCGTGCTACCGCAAAATTTTAAAAAAGGCTATAATTT